>JAUYGP010000252.1 GCA_030690515.1 Giesbergeria sp. | reverse complement strand
CCGGTCCCGATGATCAGGCCATCTACCCGGTGGACTTGGGCCTTCTTGCGCTCATAGACCAACAGCGTGTCGAGCAGTGTTGAGAGTTGGCGATTGAGCAATGCATCGAGGGCAGGGGAGCGCGCCTCGATGTGCTGGAGGGCAGGCGCGGCAGTGGGAACAACTGGTGAGGGCATTGACGTTGCCTCCTCGAACAGTTCATCGAGTTGATGGCGGCTCATCTCAGGCTCCTGCCAGTTTCAGCAATGCCGCCGCAGCCATGGCACCGATCAGGAGCCCACCGCCACTGAACAGAGCCAGACGTAGCTGGTAGCGTGATACTGCATACGCGCCCTCGATTTGCAGGCGTTGTGAGGCCTCTTGCTGCTCCGCAGCCAGGCGAGCACTAGACTCCTGTTCGGCGAGTTCGTGTCTGGCCTTGGCCTCGGTTTCGGCGAGTTGTTGGCGATGCACTGCTTCCTGTTGCTGCGCCTCCAGGCGCGCCTGGGCTTCCTGCTGGGTGCACAGGATTCTTGCGTCAGCCTCGGCCTTGGCGATTGTGTTTCGCTCTTGGGCTTCGTGCTGGGCTATTCGCGTCAGTCGATCGGTGCTTTGGCAGATGGCGGTCAGTTCATTCGTGTATTCACTGTACAAGGCGTGCAGTCCTTCCCGGACATGTTCAAGGTGAACGGTAAGGGCCTGCGTGAACTGTTCCAAATCATCGGCATGCTGCTGTAGTAGTGCTTGACGGGACTCTTCCTTGAACAGGATGCGCAGTGATTCGATGATCGTGCTTTTGCCAGCGTTGGTTTCGCCGAAGAACGCCAGGGTGAATGTGTCCCACTCGGCCTGGGTCTTTAGCTGGTGCAGTTCGCTGTCGAAGCGGGTCTGGATGTCACGAAGCTTGTCGGTAATGTTTCCGATTTCGCGCTTGCCATCCTTGTGCTCGACGTCGAGCGAGAGAATGTCTGCCATCGCGCTGCCGATACTGTCCGATACATTGGCATACAGGCGGTTGAGATCTTCTGGTGCGTTCATTTCGCGTCTTTGTGATGAAAATTCGTTAAAACCAATATAGCCCGTGCCATCGGCCACAAAGCCTGAGGTACGCGATGTAGCGAAAGGTCCAAATCGCCCTCTATACACCCGCATTTGGCGCAGGATGGAATGCGGAGGGCATCCGAATATCCAGGCTCCCAATACAGGTGCCCGCGTTTCCTGCATCGAAACCGTATAGGTTCACGAGCGGTAGGCATCTTGCCTATACAGGCTTTACTGGCCTTGCGGCGCAACGCTCTTGAGGGTGGCCATCAAACTGCGCTTCATCCCGTCGAATTCAACCTGCGTCAGCGCGCCTTGCTGGTACAGCGCAAAGAGCGCGCGTAGTTCCTCTATGCCGTGCTGCATGGGCGAAACCTCGGCTGGATGGGTGCTGGCTTCTGGCCGGGCGTGCTCCCGCCGCGCTGCGGGCCTATAGTCGGTTTTGCCCGTGTCCGGCGGCAGCGGGGTAACCAGCGGCCTTTTGTCCGATGCATCGTTGCGCGCACTCTCCGCCAAGTAGGCAAACACGCGTTGGATGGCCTGCACCCCCGCCGAAATCCCATACAGCACGCAGCCGATGGCGAACAGCCCCAGCAGAGAAAGAATGAATTGGCCCATGGTGTTTGCTCCTTGTCGGGTTTCGTCAGTCCGTCAATCTCAGTCTCCCCACAACGCGAGGGCCTGCCGCAGCCCCGCCACCAACTCCGCGTGCCACACCACCGGTTTGACGATGCGCACATTTGGCAACCAGTACCGCACCACGGGCAGCAACTGGTGGATGTGGTTGATGTGCGTGGTGACGAGTAGCGATCCATCGCTGTCCTCCCGCTGTTGCTGCTGGGGCAGCAACTGGCGGCGGGTGAAGTAGTGGGCGGCCTCGGGCGCCACGCGCAGCAGCACTTCGGTGGTGCCTTCTGTGAACCACACGTCGTCCTTGGTGTTGATGTAGTCCTGGTGCTTGGGCTTGAGCACAAAGCGGCTGGTTTCATCTACCTGTAGGGCTTCGACCAGCGCTACGCTGAAGTTCTTGAGGCGGCCTGCTTCTTCTGCTGCCAAGTACCACACGCCGTTTTTGTAGATCAGCCGGTAGGGTTGGGCGTGGCGGGGCTTGCCCTTATAGGCGAAACGGCATGGGTGGTGCTTTTCGATGGCGGCCTGGAGTTGGGCGAATGCCGGGCTTTGCGTGCGCAGGTCTTCGTGCGGTGTGGGTTGCACGTGCGTGGCGCGGCGGGGTTCGGGGGTTTCCAGTTGCTCCAGCAGGTAGGGCAGGCTGCGGTCGGGAAATAGGTGTGTGGTGCCCGCCATGCGGGTGTAGTCGTGCAGGTGTCGGGCCGGGATGGTGCTGCGTTGCTGGGGAACGAGTTGCCAGCGCCCGTCGGCGGCGTGTTCGACAATGCCGTGCAGGCGGTCGGCCAGGTCGCGTTCGATGGTGCGGACGCTGACCTTGTATTTCTCGGCCAACCAGCGTTTGTCGATGTCGTCGCCCTGGTGCAGTAGGGCCAGGATTTTCGACAGGCGCTCGGCCAGCTTGGTGACGGTGGGGCCTCTTGTGGATTTCGACTTAGATCTTTCAGGCTGGGGCTGGGCGGCGGGCATGAGGAGTGGGCTGGGCAGTGGGATTGCGTCGAAGGCTACATGCTGTGGGCGACACTGTGTGTCGGTGACCTGGATGAATCCGTTGGGTTGCTGTTGTAACTCAATGCATCGTTAAATTCTGCCGTACAACCAAGCCATTCATGGCATAGCCCGATGCAGTGTCGCTACATGAGATGTGGTCGATGGGACGCTGGGGCAGGGGCTGCGCGGGTTGTGAGCGGAGCAGGGTTGGAGTCCGTCCAGTCGGGTTCTGGACGTAGAAATGGATCGCAACGCGCTGGAACTGGCCGCAACAGCCTCAGCGTGTGCATGCTGATGGGATGAGGGATGAGGGATGAGGGATGAGGGGCGGTGGGTTGAGGCTCAGAAGGCGGCCATTTTCCAATTTCCTGAGGTAAAAATGGCCAATAAGCTTGCTGGACATGCGCCGAAAGCTATTCTTTTTTGATTCGATCAACGCTGCCCCAGTAGTTCCT
>JAUYGP010000250.1 GCA_030690515.1 Giesbergeria sp. | reverse complement strand
CCCACCCCCCCCCCCGCGGGGGAGTGGGGCCGGGGGCGCGGGGGTGCACGCAGGAGACGCAGCGCTTGATCTCCCCCTCTCCCCCACCCTCTCCCGCGAGGAGAGAGGGAGTGAAGCCATGGCGCAGCCGTGGCTCGCCGTGCTGGGCGCACAGTTGCACAACCTGCAGAACGTCACCGCCCGCGTGCCGCTGCAGCGCCTGGTGGCGGTGACGGGCGTCAGCGGCTCGGGCAAATCCACGCTGGCGCGCGATGTGCTGCTGGCCAATGTGCAGGCCTGGGTGCAGCAGCGCAGTACCAAGGCTGGGCGCGATGCCATGGATGCCGGGAAGGCGCCGCCGCTGGTGGGTTGTACCGGTTTGCAGGGCTTCGAAACCATCGACCGCGTGCTCGAAGTGGACCAGACGCCGATTGGCAAAACGCCGCGCAGCTGCCCTGCCACCTACATCGGCTTCTGGGACACGGTGCGCAAGCTGTTTGCAGAGACCCTGGAGGCCAAGGCGCGCGGCTATGCCGCTGGGCGCTTCTCCTTCAACACCGGCGCGGGCCGCTGCGCCACCTGCGAGGGCCAGGGCATCCGCACCATCGCCATGAGCTTTCTGCCAGACGTGAAAGTGCCCTGCGAAGCCTGCCATGGCGCGCGCTTCAACCCTGAGACCCTGGCCGTCACCTGGCGCGGCAAGAGCATTGGCGACGTGCTGCAGATGGAGGTGGACGAGGCGGTGGCGTTTTTTGCCAGCATGCCCGCCATTGCCCACCCGCTGCAGCTGCTCAAGGACGTCGGGCTGGGTTACCTCACGCTGGGCCAGCCCTCGCCCACCTTGAGTGGTGGCGAGGCGCAGCGTATCAAGCTGGTGACCGAGCTGACCAAGGTGCGCGACGAAGTAGGGCGGCGTGGCCAGAAGGCGCCGCACACCTTTTACGTGCTGGACGAGCCCACCGTGGGCCTGCACATGGCCGACGTGGACAAGCTCATCCGCGTGCTGCACCGGCTGGTCGATGGTGGGCACAGCGTGGTGGTCATCGAACACGATCTCGATGTCATCGCCGAGGCCGACTGGGTCATCGACCTGGGCCCCGAAGGCGGCAATGCCGGTGGGCGCATCGTGGCCGCTGATACGCCGGAGGGCGTGGTGCAGCGGGGCACGCATACCGGCGTGGCGCTGGCGCCGGTGCTGGCGCGCTGAGCGGGCTGCTCCAGCGCGCATTTTTCAGGGGCGACTGATCCCTTAAAGTGGGTGTTGTTTGTAAAACCTGACACATCGGCCTGCCCATGCTCGACCTGCTCATCCACAACGCTGCGCTGCCCGACGGCCGCCAGAACATGTCCATTGCCGTGCAAGGGGGCCGCATTGCCGAAGTGACCGAGGGGCTGAACGCCCCCGCGCATGAAATGGTGGACGCCGGTGGCCTGCTGCTCAGCCCTCCTTTTGTGGATGCGCATTTCCACCTCGACTCGGCACTCAGCTACGGACAGCCCCGGGTCAATGACAGCGGCACCCTGCTCGAAGGCATTGCCCTCTGGGGCGAACTCAAACCCCACCTCACGCACGACGCCATCGTCGAACGCGCCCTGGCCTACTGCGACTGGGCGGTGGCGCGGGGGCTGCTCGCCATTCGCTCGCATGTGGACACCAGCAGCGCCAGCCTGCTGCCGGTGCATGCGCTGCTTGACGTGCAAAAGCGCGTGGCGCCTTACCTCGATTTGCAACTGGTCGCCTTTCCGCAAGACGGGGTGCTGCGCAGCCCCGGTGGGCTGGACAACCTCCAGCGTGCGCTGGCGCTGGGCGTGGACGTGGTGGGCGGTATTCCGCATTTCGAGCGCACCACCGCCCAGGGCAGCGAGAGCGTGCGCATCCTCTGCGAAATTGCGGCCGACATGGGTAAGCGCGTGGACATGCATTGCGACGAAAGCGACGACCCCCTCTCGCGCCATGTGGAAACCCTGGCCCATGAAACCCAGCGCCTGGGCTTGCACGGCCGCGTGACGGGCTCGCACCTGACCTCCATGCACAGCATGGACAACTACTACGTCAGCAAGCTCATCCCGCTGATGCAGGAGGCGGACCTGGGCGTGGTGGCCAACCCGCTCATCAACATCACGCTGCAAGGTCGGCACGACAGCTACCCCAAACGCCGTGGCATGACGCGCGTGCCCGAGTTGATGGCCGCAGGCTTGACCGTGGCCTTTGGGCATGACTGCGTGCTCGACCCCTGGTACAGCGGCGGCAGTGCCGACATGCTGGAAGCCGCGCACATGGGCCTGCATGTAGGCCAAATGACCAGTCAAGCCGCCATGCGCCAGTGCTTTGATGCAGTCACCGTTCATCCCGCCAAACTGCTCGGTCTGGAGGGCTACGGCCTGGTGCCGGGCGCCCATGCCGACTTCGTGCTGCTACACGCACGCAACCCTGCCGAAGCCATTCGCCTGCGCGCCGCCCGCCTGGGTGTGTGGCGGCGCGGGCGCCTGCTGGCCAGCAGCCCGGCACCCGTGGCGCAACTGCAATTGCCGGGGCGGCCGAGTATGGTCAACTTCTTGTAGAAAATATCAAAAACAATAGCTACTAGCGCTTTACCAGTAAGCGTTATAGGCCAATTTTTTCAAAATTAGTCGCGCGCTGGAAAGCGGGGGCGCCTCAGTCTGCCTGCGGTGCAAAGCGCCGCTGGAAGTCGGCGATCAGCCCGTTGAGGACCAAGGGATCGGTGCAGCTGTGGTGCATCCGCACTGCCAGCGGAATCAGCGTGCGCCCACCTTCGGCGTAACGCTGGCCAAAATAGAAACTGCTTTGCCCCAGCGACTGGTCCGCCCGCCAGTGCAGCGTCAGGCCGGAAAACCGCAACTGGGGTAAGTTGCCCATGAAATGCGCGAGGCCATAGGCCTCACTGGTGCAGGGCGGCAAGCCTTCGGGCGAGCGCGCCTGGGCAAGCAGATGTTGGTAATTTTTCAGGAAGGTGGGCCAATCCTGCCGATAGACATTTTCCAGAACCAGGTCTCGAAACCGGACGTCGCCGCCGACGGCCACGGGGATAAAAATCGGCGGATTGCGCAACACATACCAGCCACCCTGCACGTGGCGCAGGTTGAACGAGGGGTGTCGTGCCAAGGTCTGCGCCAGGTGCCAGACCAGAAAGGCGAAAAATGACGCCTGCTCTCCTTCCTGTGATCGCCCCTGGTATTGGGCAAAGGCGTTGCTGACATCGAGCTGCAAGGTCAGGTCGACATGGGGGTTTTGCAGCACCGGTTCGCTGAAAAACGGCAGTGACCAGCCCAGCCATCCTGGCAACGTGGCGGGATCGATGGGTTCAGGAAGATACGACGCGGGGATGGAGTGCATGGGGGCAGATCGGGCAGAGGGAGAAACGAATTCTCGCCGGAGGCCCTGCCTGCAGCCCCAAGGCACTGCCTACAGCACTGCGAACAACTTGTCGCGCAACTCGGGCAAGCGTTTTTTGCCAGTGCTGTTGGTCTCCAGGGCGTGTGCCCAGGCGGGGTACACCTGGCGCAGCGCCTCGCTGGACTGGCAGGCGAAGATGGCCTCCAGTAGTGAAATGCGGTTGTGGTGCCCGAAGATGTTGTTGACCGTGTTGGTCATGAAGTTGCGCGCCATGTCCAGATCTTTGGCGCCGCGGGTTTCGGCGGCGGGCAGGCGGGCCAGCTCGTCTTCGAACGGGTCGTGCGGGTGTCCTGCGGTCGCCGGGGTGTGTGCAGGTGCAGGTGCCGCTGCCAGGCCCACGGCGGCAATGCACTCGCGCGTTAGCAACTCGGTGAGGTGCGCCTCAATGTCGTTGCCGGGCACAAAAGCCGCCAAATCTTTGCCACTGCGGTGCCCGTCCACGAGTACCAGCACACGCCTTGCCAGCGGCGTCAGACCCAGTGCACGCGCCTGAATCTCTTGTTGGCCCTGAGTTGTTTTGGCGTAAATGCGGGAGAGCAGGGAAGTAGGTAGATCGGGCATGGGGTGCGCAGACTCTTTCTAGCAGGAAGGAAACCAAGATGTCACATAGTGTTTCGGCATTGCTTCATCTTGCTATTAGGGGTTTCACTGAGACATGTTGTAACACTCACCACACCCCGAATTGGTGTTTTCCCTTGAGTCGCCTTCTCATTGGAGCGATTGGGGAATTTCATCAGTTCACTGTAAGGTAGGTTGAACACAGTCGCTTACGCAAACCGATGGCCCTGCCGGCGGAATGCGC
>JAUYGP010000247.1 GCA_030690515.1 Giesbergeria sp. | reverse complement strand
TAGCGGCGTAGGGCGCTCCCTGAGCAAAGCCCAAAATTCCATCACCAAAAAGCAGGTGCACATTGGCCAGACGCAAAGGGCGCAAGTGAACGCGCGCCTTGTCGTGCAAACCACGCAGGCGCTCAATGCTGTAGACCTCGCGGGCCAATCGACTCAGCACAGCTGCCTGGTAACCGCAGCCAGTGCCAATTTCCAGCACGCGTCCCAGAGATCCTGACGTGCGAATAATCTCGGCACCCAGCAGCAATTCGGCCATGCGTGCCACGATGCTGGGCTTGGAGATCGTCTGCCCCAGTCCGATGGGCAGGCTGGTGTCCTCGTAGGCCTGGTTGACCAGGCCCGAATCGACAAAACGATGCCGCTCCACCGCGCCCATGGCTTCCAGCACCTTGGGCACAGTGATACCAGCGGCTCCCAGGCGCCGCACCATGCGCGCGCGTACAGCCACCGAATCAAGCCCCAGCCCTGCTGACAGGGTAATGGCCTGCGACGCCCCGACTCGCACCGGGGGCGCAACCACCGACTTGCCTGCGCCCGGCACCATTGGAATGCGTGCCGGAAACCCGGGGCGCCGCTGCTCCATCAAGCGCTTTCGGGAGGGGTTTCCCCCGCCGTCAAGTGGGCTGCGGTCTGCGCCCAATAACCCAGATTCTGGTGGTCGGTGAGATCCACTTTGAGGGGCGTGATGGCCACATGCCCTGTAGCCGTCGCATGGAAGTCCGTGCCCTCGGCATCGTCCTTGGCGGCGCCCGCGCTGCCAATCCAATACATGACCTCACCGCGCGGGCTTTCCTGGGTGATAACGCGCTCGGCGGCGTGGCGACGCCCCAGGCGACACAGCTTCAGGGAACGCATCGCGTGCAAAGGCAAGTTCGGTATATTGATATTGAGCAGCCAGGGCGCCTCCCCCACCAATTTCCGCGCAGCCATCTGCCGAACGATCTCTGCCGCCTTCTGTGCTGCGGCCTCGATCTCGCCCCAACCCTTGTCGACCTGCGAGAACGCAATGGCCGGAATTCCAAACAGATAGCCCTCCATCGCAGCACCCACGGTGCCGGAATAAATGGTGTCGTCGCCCATATTGGCGCCGTTATTGATGCCCGACACCACCAGGTCGGGCCGATACCCGAGCAGGCCGGTCAAAGCGATGTGCACGCAATCCGCTGGCGTGCCATTGACATAGCGAAACCCATTGGATGCCGTGTGCACATACAGGGGCGAATGCAGCGTCAGCGCGTTGGACTTGGCGCTGTTGTTGTGCTCGGGCGCCACCACTTCAACATCAGCCACAGCGGCCAGTGCCGCGTGAAGCGCCACGATGCCGGGGGCCTGATAGCCATCGTCGTTGGAAATAAGGATCTTCATGGTGCTGTCTCGGGTGGCGCGATTGTAGGCGCGCATCCGCGCACCACAGGTTGCCATGGCGGCGTCGCTCAAGGGACATGGCGTGCTCGCGCCGCAGACCTATCATTTCGTTTTGCAACGACAGGAGACACCCCCCATGCACGCATGGCTATGCACCAACCCCACCGGCGTCGAGGCCCTCGCCTGGACCGAGTTGCCCACACCGACACCCAAAGCCGGTGAGGTTCTGGTCGAGATCAAGGCCGCCAGCCTGAATTTCCCCGACCTGCTGATGGTGCAAAACAAGTACCAAATCAAGCCCCCACTGCCCTTTGTGCCCGGGGCCGAGTATGCGGGCGTGGTGCAGGCCGTGGGCGAAGGTGTGACACACCTCCAGCCGGGGCAAAGCATCGCCTGCCTGTCGGGCACGGGCGGTTTTGGCACCCACACCATCGCCCCCGCAGCCCTGTGCATGCCCCTGCCACCCGGTTTTTCCCATGTGGACGCGGCCGCTTTCATCATGACCTACGCCACATCCCACCATGCCCTGGTGGACCGGGCGCAGCTCAAAGCGGGCGAGACAGTGCTGGTGCTGGGCGCCGCAGGCGGTGTGGGAACCGCCGCCATCCAGATCGCCAAGGCCCTGGGTGCCACCGTGATTGCTGCAGCCTCCACAGACGAAAAGTGCGCACTGTGCACCTCCATCGGGGCCGACAGCACCATCAACTACCAAACCGAAGACCTGCGCGAAGCCGTCAAGCGCCTGACGGGCGGCAAAGGCCCGGATGTGGTGTACGACCCCGTTGGCGGCGACTTTGCCGAGCAGGCCTTCCGCTCGATTGCCTGGCGTGGTCGCTACCTGGTAGTTGGCTTTGCCGCCGGTCCCATTCCGGCCCTGCCCCTGAACCTGCCTCTGCTCAAGGGCGCCTCCATCATGGGCGTTTTCTGGGGTGAATTCGCCAAGCGCGAACCCAAGGCCAATGCTTCCATGATGATGGAGCTAGCGCAGTGGTATGCCCAAGGCAAGATCAAACCCGTCATTGACCGCACCATGCCCATGGCCGAACTACCCGCCGCTTTCGCCCACATGGGCTCGCGCAGCGTGCAAGGAAAGCTCGTCATGGTGAACTGAGCGCCGCAAAGTGTCGAGCGCGCGCCACGTGCATACGGGCGCGCGCATCGCGTAACCTGTTCAAGCCCAGCGCGCTCTGTCACACTTGCAGGCTCCTGCATTTCCTGCCCTGGTGGCTGTTCATGGCCGAGAAACTTCCTTCGGATATCGCGCGCGAAACACTCAAGCAACTGGCCTTGCGCAGGCTGGCGCCCACGCCGGACAACTTTCGGACCCTGTACGACGAAATATCCGGGAGCATTACCCCCCCAGCGTTTCCTGAAGGGCCACTGCGGCAGATTCTGCGGGTGGT
>JAUYGP010000239.1 GCA_030690515.1 Giesbergeria sp. | reverse complement strand
ACGGTCGATTGCATCCACGCATCGACTTGCAGGCCACCGCGCCCGCCCAGGGTGCAGCCCATCATCTGGCCCAGATGCGTGTTGGGCACCAGGCCAAAGCCGCAGGCGATGCGATCGCACTCCAGCACTTCCGCGCTGCTGCCGCGCTGCAGGCGCACGGCTTCCACCTGGGTGCTGCCCATGGCTTCGAGCACATGGGTGTTGGCGCGCAGGCCGGGGTGCAGCAGGCGGGTTGCCTGGAGTGCCTTGGCAGGCCAGCGGACAAGCTGCGCTGCAAATGCCGCCAGGTCACGCCAGGGGGTGTGTTCAGCCACGCGCAGCACATGTGCGCCCGCCTTGTGCGCGGTGGCGGCGGCGGCCAGCAACAAGGGGCCGGTGCCCGCAATGACGATGCGCTGGCCGCGCACATCCACCCCGCCTTTGATGAGTGCCTGCAGGCCCCCTGCGCCGGTGACGCCTGGCAGCGTCCAGCCGGGGAAGGGCAGCAGCAGTTCGCGCGCACCGGTGCAGAGAATGGTGCGGCCCGCATGCTGCGTCCAGCCGCGCGTGGCGTTTTCCAAAATCAGTGCGGGCGCATCGCCTGCGTGGACCCGGTCACCCAGGCCCACGACGCGGGTGCCGCTTTGCACTTCGATGTTGGAGTGGCGTGCGAGGCCTTCGCGGTACTGGCGTGCCAGCGTGGGCAATTGCACGCCAGGGCCATCGCGCCAGATCTGCCCGCCGGGCGCGGGGTTGTCGTCTACGACCACGATGCGCATGCCGCTCGGTGCGGCGGCCAGCGCCGCCGCCATGCCGGCAGGGCCTGCGCCAATGATGAGAAGGTCGCAACGCGCCTGGGGTGTTGGTGTCATGCTGCACCTCCCGTGTGTGCGGTGCTGGTGGTGATGCGCATGCCGTCGTGGCACACCGTCTGGCAGGCCAGGCGTTCGCGGCCATTGACCAGTACGCGGCACTCGTGGCACACGCCCATGCCGCACAGGGGTGCGCGCCATTGCCCGCTGACCGACAGGCGCGTGCGGCCCGGCGGGTGCAGCGCGAGGGCTGCGGCCACGCTGCTGCCTGCGGGTGTGCGCACCCGCGTCCCACCCACTTGTACTTCGACCATGGTTGCGGTGTTCTTCATGCGGCGCGCTCCTGCACAAACCGGGTCGGTGCGTAGGGCTTCGGGTCGATCGGCGCCGCCGTACCCAGCATGCTCGACACAATCAGGCTGGCCGTGGCAGGCGCCGTGGTCACGCCCAGGCCTTCGTGCCCCACGGCGAGCCACAGGTGCTCGCGCTCTGGGTGGCGGCCGATGATGGGTAGGCCATCGGGTGTGGCCGCGCGAAAACCCGTCCAGATGCGGATGGCGTTGCGCTCAGCGAGCGACGGCACGTATTCGATCGCCCGACGCAGCATGCGCGCCAGCACTGCGTTGTCCACGGTCGGATCCAGCGTGTCGAACTGGCGCGACGACCCCAGCAGCCACTGGCCTGTGGGGCGCGGCTGCAGGTTGAAGGCGACCGAGGTGCCTTCGGTCTGGTGGGCGTTTTTGACGTAGCCCAGCTCAACCAATTGGTGGCGCACGACGGCGCTGCCCCGGTCCGTGATGGCCAGGTGGCCTTTTTTGGGGCGGATGGGCAACTCGGGGCAGAACTGTGTGGCGTGGATACCAGCGGCCAGCAACACGGCACCGCCTTCGCGCACGCTGCCGTCGGTGCACACCACGCGGCGGCCTTCGATGCGCTCGACCTGCAGCTGCTCTATCTGTATGGGGGTTGCGGCATGGCCCAGCAACCATTCGGCGGCGTTGGGGGCATAGACCATGCTGTCGCCGCTCACGCGCAGCGCGCCCTGCAGGCCGGGGCGCAGCACGGGTTCCTGCGTTGCAAGTTCGCGGGCGCTGAGGAGTTCGCAGGCGATGCCGTGGGCTTGCAGGCGCGCGCGTTTGTGTTCGGCCTCCTGCATCTCCTCGGCGTCGGCCGCCACCCACAACGTGCCGCAGTGGGTGAAAGCCGTGCTGGGCGCCTCGGCCGCCATGCGCGGCGCCCAGGCGTGCCACTGCGCGAGCGAGGCCTGGCTCAGCGCCAGTTCGGCGGGGTTGTCGTCCATCACCACCAGGTGGCCCATACCGGCGTTGGTGGCGCCGCCCAGGCGGGCGTCAAGCACCAGCACGCGCTGGCCTGCATGGGCCAGGGCATGGGCGCAGGCCGCGCCCACCATACCAGCGCCGATGACGATAACGTCGTAAGTGACCATGGGTGATTTAAAGCGGGATGCCCCAGCCAAACGGGTCGTCCGGATCGATCAGCAGCGTGGCCTCGGCGCTCATGAAAGCGCGGCCGCGCAGGGTGGGGATGAGCTGGTCGCCTTCCAGCGCATAGCTGGCTTCGAACTGGCTGCCAATGATGCTGGCCTGGCGCCAGACCTGGCCCGGCTGCAGTTTGCCGTCGGCAGCCAGGCAGGCCAGCTTGGCGCTGGTGCCGGTGCCGCAGGGTGAGCGGTCGTAGGCGCCGCCCGGGCAGAGCACAAAGTTTCGGCTGTCGGCCTGGTCGTCGTCGGCAAAGAGTTCGATGTGGTCAATCAGGCCCCCGTCGCTGCCGCGCACGCCATGGTTTTCCAAGGCCTTTTGTACGGCGAGGGAAAAGGTGGTGAGCGCGGCGAGGTTGTTGCTCTCCACGCGCTGCCCGTGCGCGGTCACCAGGAAGAACCAGTTGCCGCCCCAGGCCACATCGCCCGTCACGGGCCCGTGGCCGGGCACGTCCACGGTCAATTGGTGGTGCAGGCGGTAGGCGGGCACATTGCGCACACTCACTGAGCCGTCGTCGTGCAGCGTGGTCTGCACGGTGCCCACGGGGGTTTCGATGCCGTGCACGCCGGGCTGGATGCGGCCCATGTGGGCGAGTGACGCCACCAAGCCAATCGTGCCGTGGCCGCACATGCCCAGGTACCCGCTGTTGTTGAAGAACACCACGCCGGCGGCGTTGCGCGCATCCACGGGCGGGCAAAGCACGGCGCCGACGATCACGTCGTTGCCGCGCGGCTCCAACACGGTGGCGGTGCGCCACTGGTCGTGCTGCGCCGCCAGCAGAGCGCGGCGCTCGGCCATGCTGCCGGTGCCCAGGTCGGGGAAGCCATTGACCACCAGTCGCGTGGGTTCGCCGCCGGTGTGGGAGTCGATGATCTGGATGCGTTGCATGGGAAAAGTCCAAAAAAATGGCCTACAGGTCCTGCAGGCCACAAGCTCCCGCATGGGGCGGGAGCAGGAGACGATCAGTAGCTGGCCAGTGGTACCGGCGCTCCGTTGCGGAAGGTGCTCACGGTGATGGGGGCCTGCTTCAGGTTGCCCTTGTCGTCGTACGCATAGGTGCCTGCAACGCCTTTGTAGCTCAACTGGTACATCTGCGCACCCACCTTGTCGGGACTGGTGGCGCCTGCCTTTTGCATGGCATGGGCGATGAACTGCATCTGGTCGTAGTACGAGGCAGCGTAAGCGTCTGCGTCGCGCTTGAAGCGCTCCTTGTACTTGGCCTTGAAGGCGCTGCCACCTTCGACCTTGTCGAGCATGCTGCCGCCCTGTGCGCAGACGACGGTGTCATTGACCGCATCGCCGCCGAGCTTGCCTACTTCGGGGCTGCACAGGGTGTCGCCGCCCAGCAGCTTGGCGTTGATGCCCAGTTGCTTCATCTGGCGTGCCATGGGCGCTGCCTGGGGCGCATAGCCACCAAAGAAGATGGCCTGTGGCTGTTTGGCTTTCAGGGTGGTCAGGATGGAGAGGAAGTCGGTGGACTTGTCGGTGGTGAATTCCTGGCCGACCACGGTCAGGCCCAGCTTCTTGGCTTCCTTGGTGAATTCTTCGGCTACGCCCTGGCCAAAGGCGGTGCGGTCGTCAATGACGGCCACTTTGGTGACCTTCATGACTTGGGCCGCGTAGGTCGCCATGTTCGAGCCAATCTGCGTATCGCTGGCGATGATGCGGAACAGATTCTTGTAGCCGCCTTGCGTGACCTTGGGGTTGGTGCCCACGGTGGAGACCATGGTGCCGCCCTGGCTGTAGACGCGCGACGCGGGAATGGTGACGCCCGAGCAGTACGGGCCGAGCACGTATTTGACGCCGCTGTCCACGAATTTTTGCGCCACGCTGACACCATTGCGTGCATCGCACTGGTCGTCTTCAGACACCAGTTCAAATTTCAGCGTCTTGCCCGCCACGGTGATTTTCTTGGCGTTGAGTTCTTCAATGGCCATGCGGACACCGTTCTCGTTGTCCTTGCCGGCAAAGGCGTTGGGGCCAGAGAGAGGGCCGCTGTGGCCAATGGTGATGACCTGTTCTTCTGCGTGAACGTTGCCTGCGAAGGCGAGTGCAACGAGAACAGCGGTGCTGGAAATGGCAAATTTCATCAGGATTCCTTTCGATTAAACGGGGCAGGATACAGAGCGAACCTGGTTCAAATGCATTTCCAGTGCTTCTATTAGAAATGCTCTCAGGGGTGAAGCGCCAGGCAACGTTGCACCCCTATTTACTCGCCTTTTCAGGCGACCGACTGGTACTTTGCCGGACGGGTTTCCAGCGCTTTCTTCACAATGCGCTCAATGAACGCACGTTCCTCACCAATCACTGGCATGCGGGGAAGGCGCATGTGCTCGGTGCCGGTACCGACCAGCAGATCGATCAGCTTGAGGTTTTGCACCAGCTTGTGCGACACGTCCAGGTGCAACAGCGGTGTCATCCACTGGTAGAGCTTGAGGGCTTCCTCGTACTGACCGGCCTTCATCAGGTCGTACAACGCCACGGTCTCGCGCGGGAAGGTACAGCCCACGCCCGCCAGCAAACCGTCGCAGCCCAGCGCCAGACCTTCAAAGGCCAGGTCATCCACGCCCAGGAACAGCTGGAAGCGGTCGCCCAGCGCAAGGCGCAGGTCGGTCACGCGGCGGATATCGCCACAGCTTTCCTTGATCGCGACGACCCATTCGCAGTCCGCCAGTTCAGCGAAATGCTCGGGCTTCAAGTCCACGCGGTAAGCGAGCGGGTTGTTGTAAACCATGATGGGTTTCTTCGCCGCTTCAGCCATCGCACGCACGTTGGCAATGGCTTCGCGTGCGTCGGCCACGTAGATGACCGAGGGCATGACCATGTAGCCGTCCACGCCCAGTGCGTTGGCGCCCTTAATGAAGCGCAGGGCTTCGCTGGTGGAGGTTTCCGACACGTTGGCCAACACGGGGATGCGACCTTTGGCTGCCTCGATGGCAATGCGGGTGACTTCGAGCTTTTCTTCCAGCTTCAACGTGCTGAACTCGCCCAGCGAGCCGCAGGTAACCAGGCCATGGATGCCATTGCGGATCTGGAAATCAATGTGGCGGGCGGTGCCTAGCGCATCAATGCTCTCATCGGCATGGAACTTGGTGGTGATGGCGGGGAAGATGCCTTGCCAGCGGGGATTGCTCATGGGTACTCCTGGTGCTTCGTGTTGAATGGTTGATATATTAATAAGATAT
>JAUYGP010000236.1 GCA_030690515.1 Giesbergeria sp. | reverse complement strand
GGCTCCTGTCCCGCACCGGCACCGACCTCGCGCGCGCTGATGGCCGCATGAAAATAGCGCCCCAGACCCACCCGCTGCAGGTCGGCATTGCCGTTGGACAGCGCGATCACGGGCCAGCGGCTGCTGAGGTATTCGAGTGCGGGCAACGCATCCTCGAACAGATCCACGCGCTGGCGCTCATCAAAAAACACTTCGAACGCGGGCTCGGCCAGCGCAGGATCGTCGCCCGCCTGCGAGAGTGCCAGGCGGATGGACTCGCGGCGCAGCGCGCTCAGATCGTGCCGCAGATCGGGGCGCAGTTGGTCCATGCGGTTGCGAATGGCGCGCAACGCCCCGGGCAGGGCATACAACGCATGGGTGGCGGGGGCATGCACGGCCAACCAAGATTGCAGGACAGACTCGGCGCGCGCGATGGTGGGCCAGATGGGCCACAAGGTATCGTCCAGATCCAGCGTAATGGCACAGATGCGGGAGAGATCGAGGGGGTTGCAAGACATGGTGAGACAAGTGGCAAAGCTAACGCCAGAACGAACGAACCAAGAATACCCCACGGCACAAGCCCTTGCAGGGTACGGGATGTCGCACAGCCTGCCAGCCACCATTGCAAACTCTTGACGCACGACAAGCAAAACACCGATCGTTACGTCGATAATTTCGCCGTGACGTTCCGCGCCCCCCGCTCCCGCAAGCTGCGACTGTCCATGGTCTTGTCCATGGTGGCGCTGTTTGCACAGCTCTGGATGGGGCAGGTCAGCGCAGGGCACATGGCGCAGATGCTCTCCGAGCAGTTCATGCAGGGGGACATCTGCAGCGTGCAGACCATGGCCGGGAACCAGCCCGACAGCCCCCCGTCAAGCCACACCATGGGCGGCACCCTGGGCTGCCCGGTCTGCAGCGTGGCTGCAGCCAGTTTCACGCCGGGCAACGCCCAGGCCGTGCAAGAGCCACCGCCCGCGTTGGCGGCTTACGGCGCACTTTTCGCATCCGTGTCCCCACGGGCGCTGCGGCACACCAATGTGCGACCGCCAGCGCAGGCCCCTCCGGCCGCCTGAACTGTTGTCTTACTTACTTGGTTTGCCCGCGGCCCTCCAGCCGCGGGCATAACCGTATGGGCCTGCGCCCGCCCCTTTTGCACCATTGCCATGACTTCCCACACCCGTACCCGCGCCCGCCACGGCCGTGCGCTCACCCTGTCTCTGCGCCCCCTGTGTGCCCTGCTCGCTGCCTTGCCCTTCGCCACACTGGCCCAGGAAGCCGCACTGCAGACCATTACCGTCAAGGCACCCAAGGCCGCTGTGCAGCCCGTGGGTGCCACTGCGGCCGATGCCGAGGCCCTGCAGTCGGGCCGCGCCGCCAGCAGCGACACCGCCAGCCTGCTGCGCAACCTGCCCGGTGTGAGCCTGTTTGGCGCCGGAGGCGTCTCCAGCCTGCCCAGCGTGCACGGCCTGTCCGATGACCGCCTGCGCATCCAGGTGGACGGTATGGACCTGGTGTCCGCCTGCGGCAACCACATGAACCCGCCTCTGTCGTACATCGACCCCACGCGCGTGGGCAGCGTGCGCCTGTTTGCCGGTGTCACCCCGGTCAGCGTGGGTGGCGACAGCATTGGCGCCACCATCCAGGTCAACTCCCCCGCCCCCGAATTTGCCGAGCCCGGCCAGGGCCGCCTGCTCAAGGGTCAGGCCGGTACCTTCTACCGCAGCAACGGCAACGGCATGGGCGCCAACCTCTCGGCCACCTACGCCACCGAACAGATGAGCCTACGCTACGACGGCTCCACCGCCCAATCGGACAACTACAAGGCCGCACGCGACTTCAAAGCCGCAGGCCCGGCCGCTGCCAACAAGCCCACGCAATGGCTGGGTGGTGACGAGGTGGGTTCGTCCAGCTACAAGACCCGCAACCATTCGCTGGCCTATGCACTGCGCAGCGACGAACACCTGGTCGAGATGCGCCTGGGCCTGCAGGACATCCCCTACCAGAACTATCCCAACCAGCGCATGGACATGACGGGCAACGACAGCCACCAGTTCAACCTGCGCTACCAGGGCCAATACGCCTGGGGTCAGCTCCAGGCACGGGCTTACCACGAGAAAACCCGCCACAGCATGAACTTTGGCGAGGACAAGCAGTTCTGGTACGGCCCCGCCGGCAACGTGCCCGGCATGCCCATGGACACCGAAGGCAAGACCACCGGCCTGCAGGTCAAGGGCGACGTCACCCTGTCGGCGCGTGACACCCTGCGCGTAGGCGCCGAGCTGCAGAACTACAGCCTGGACGACTGGTGGCTGCCGTCCGGCGGTGGCATGGCCCCCAACACGTTCTGGAACATCCGCGATGGCCAGCGCGACCGCGCGGATGTGTATGGCGAATGGGAAGCCCGCTGGAACCCGCAATGGCTCTCGCAAATCGGCCTGCGCAGCAGCCATGTGCGCAGCAACGCCGGCGCCGTGCAGGGCTACAACGCCAACTACAACATGGAGGCCAACGCCTTCAACGCCCGCGACCGCAAGCGCAGCGACAGCAACGTCGACCTGACGGCCCTGGCACGCTACACCCCCAACGCCAACGCAAGTTACGAGTTCGGCTTTGCGCACAAGACGCGCTCGCCCAACCTGTACGAACGCTACACCTGGTCCACCGGCGGCATGGCCATGCGCATGATCAACCTGGCAGGCGACGGCAATGGCTATGTGGGCAACATGGACCTCAAGCCGGAGACCGCCAACACCCTGAGCGCCACCGCCGACTGGCACGACGCCACGGGCGAGCAGTGGGGCATGAAGTTCACCCCCTACCTGACCTATGTGAACAACTACATCGACGCACGCCGCTGCAGCGGCAGCGGTGCCATGTCTGCATGCACCACCGCCAACCAGACAGCAACGACAGGTTTTACCTACCTGCAGTTTGCCAACCAGGATGCACGCCTGCACGGCTTTGACCTCTCGGGCTTTACGGACCTGGGCCGCACGGCGAACTGGGGCCAGTTCACCCTGAGCGGCGTGGTCAGCTACGTGCACGGCACCAACCGCACGACCGGCGACAACCTCTACGGCATCATGCCGCTCAATGCGCGCGCCGCTCTCACCCAGCGCCTGGGCGCCTGGACGGGGACCGCCGAACTGGTCATGGTCACTGCCAAGACCCGCGTCTCCGCCGTGCGCAACGAACTGCCCACGGCCGGATACGGCCTGGTCAACCTGCGCGGCAGCTACGAATGGAAGCAGGTGCGCCTGGACGTCGGCATCGACAACCTGTTCGACCGCTTCTACAACCACCCACAGGGCGGCGCCTATGTGGGCCAGGGCATGACCATGGCAGGCACCGCCGTACCATGGGGCGTGCGTGTGCCCGGTATGGGCCGCTCGTTCAACGTGGGGCTGACCGTGAAGTTCTAACGCACCAAGGGCCAAGGCGGCGGGGCCCTTGACCGCCGCCAAGTTACTCCAATATTCATAGCACCTCACGCTTGCCAGTCAAGCGTCAGGTGCTTTTTTATGCTGAAAGATCACCACAACGCTGCATGGAACTGCATCGCATCGACAAAGCCTCCTGCCCGGGTGCCAAGGCGCTGCACCCCTGCGGGATCTGCCACGACCGGCCAAACCCAGCAAGATCGCTGTCATCCTTTCGGTAGAACTTGAAGAAACCACGCTCTCGCACGAGAACAGGGCCTTGGTGCGCAGCCCGTTTTACGCCCCGTAAACTGGTACGCTAGGAGTCTGTCGGACTTGGAGCGTCGAAAGCGAGAATTGGCCCC
>JAUYGP010000214.1 GCA_030690515.1 Giesbergeria sp. | reverse complement strand
CAAAGCGAACCACTTTGCCCAGGGCGCGCAACCAGCGGTCGCTTTCGTGTGGCCGCCGGATGCAGATGGTGGCGTCGAACGGTGCTTCAGGTGTGGCCGTGTGGCGTGCGACTTCGGTCGTGACCTGTAGTACATCCTCGGGCGCAAGGGCGTCCGTCCAGGGAATACCGGAGGCGCTGAAGGCTTCTGGCGGTAGGCCGCGCATGGCCAGCCAGCGCTGGTCGCCCGTGATGAGGCCGGTGTGCAGGTTCCAGTCCCAGAGCCCCAGGTTGGCTGCCGAGAGGGTGAGCGAGAGCAGGGCTTCGCGTTCGCGCACCTGCTCTTCGGCTTTCTTGCGGTCGGTGATGTCGTGCAGCGCGAACAGCCAGACATCCTGGCCATCAAACTCGGTGGCGCGCATGGACTGCAACAGCGTCAGCTGGCTGCCATCGCGCAAGGTGGCCGTGACTTCATGGCCATTGAGCGTCTTGTCGACAGTGGCGTTGGCCAAGTCGACTACGCGTGCGCGCGCTGCCTCGGTGTAGACGCCCAGGTCCACAATGGAACGCCCCAGGGCCTCGCTGCGGCTGAAGCCGAACATGGCTTCCCAGGCCGGATTGACTTCAATGAAGGTGGCGTCTTTGCGGCGCGTCATGCCCATGGGGTAGGGCGCGAGCTGGAACATGCGGGAGAAGCGCTCTTCCGACTGTTCCAGCAGCGTTTCGGCCCGTGTGGACTCGTCGATGTCCTGCATGACACCCACAATGCGCATCACGCGCCCGTTTTCCACCACCGGCTCGCCTCGCCAGCGGCAGTAGATCCAGCGGCCATCGGCGCGAATGATCTCTACGTCCATGCTCCACTCGGTATGCTGGGCGATGCACTGGCGGAATTGCTCGCGCATGGGTTCGCGCCATTGCGGTGCAACAAACGTTTCGATGTAGTTGCGTGGCAGCGGTGCGCCCCGGGGCAGGCCGTGGATGTCGTAGCACACATCAGACCAGTAGACGAGCCCCTTGCCGCGCACGTCCTCCCACGCGCCCAGCCGCGCCATGCGTCCGGCCTGGGCCATGGCGGCATTGGCTGTCAGCACGGACTCGTGTGCGCTTTGCTCTTGCCGAATGTCGTGGAACACAAACACCAGGCACTCCACGCCTTCGATCTGCACCTTGCGGGCAAACATTCGGCCGGGGATGACCACACCGGCGCTGTTGGCCACCATCGGGAAATCCTCCACCTGGCCCTCGCGCTGGAGCGCCTCGACCAGCCGCACGCGCTCCTCTGCGCTGGCCCATACTTTCAGTTCGGTGGAGGTGCGGCCGATGACGTCGTCGTGCTGCAGGTTCAGCAGGCGGCAGAACGCCGGGTTGACTTCCAGGTATTTGCCATCCGACAGCCGGGTCAGGCCTGCCGGGTCGGGCAGCATCTGGTAGATGGCGTTTGCGTGGTTATTGGATGCGCGCAGCGCACCGGCAAGGTGCTCTGCAGTAGTTGAATTGCTTGGCGCAACAGACATCGCGCGAGTTTAGGGCTGTTCTGCGGCTTGCGCAGCCAACTTGCGCGTACTGATGAGTCCGGTAGACAACAAAGTGCCAGAAATAATCACCACGGCGCAGCCCAGCATCCAGGGCGTGACGGTCTCGTGGAGGAAAACCACACCGTAGAACACGGCAAACACCGGTGCCATGAAGGTCACTGCCAGCGCCCGACTGGGTCCGGCATGGGCAATCAGGCGGAAGTAAAGAATGTAGGCAATGCCCGTGCACAACACGGCAATGGCCACAATGGCGGCCCAGGCCTGCACCCCCGGCATGGTGGCTGGCCAGAACCACAGCATGGGCCCGCACAGGCCCAGCGCCGCCCCCAACTGGCTGCCGGTGGCCGTGGCCAGCGGCGGCACACCCATCAGGTACTTGCGGGCGTAGCTGGCCGCAATGGCGTAGCAGGTGGTGGCACCCAGGCAGGCGGCAATGGCCCAGGGCGCTGCGGCTGACTTGATGCCCGCGCCCCCCGGCGCCCGCCAGGCTAGCAGCGCCACCCCCACAAAACCAATGCCCAGGCCCAGCCAGCGCAGGCGGTTGATGCGGTCACCCAGCCAGACCCACGCCACCAGCGCGCCAAACAGCGGCACTGTGGCGTTCAGGATGGAGGCCAGCCCGGTGGTGATGTGCAGCACGGCCCAGGAATACAGCGCAAATGGAATGGCCGAGTTCACCAGACCGG
>JAUYGP010000199.1 GCA_030690515.1 Giesbergeria sp. | reverse complement strand
AAGCTGAACAAGAAGATCCCGCCCGAAATCCTGACCTCGATCTCCAGCATTGACGACCCGGGCCGCCTGGCCGATACCATTGCCGCGCACCTACCGCTCAAGCTGGAAAACAAGCAGGCCGTGCTTGATCTCTCGGATGTCAAGGACCGGCTTGAAAACCTGTTCGAGCAGCTTGACCGCGAAGTGGACATCCTCAACGTCGACAAGAAAATTCGTGGCCGCGTCAAGCGCCAAATGGAGAAGAATCAGCGCGATTTTTATCTGAACGAGCAAGTCAAGGCCATTCAGAAGGAGCTTGGAGAAGGCGAAGAAGGCGCCGACCTGGAAGAGGTCGAGAAGAAGATCAAGCTGGCCAAGATGCCCGCCGAGGCGCGCAAGAAGGCCGAGGGTGAGCTCAAGAAGCTCAAGCTGATGTCTCCCATGTCGGCCGAGGCCACCGTGGTGCGCAATTACATCGATGTGCTGGTGTCGCTGCCTTGGAGCAAAAAAACCAAGATCAAACACGACCTGGGCCATGCCGAAACGGTGCTCAACGAGGACCACTACGGACTGGAGAAGGTCAAGGATCGGATCATGGAATACCTTGCCGTGCAGCAACGCGTGGACAAGGTCAAGGCGCCCATCCTGTGTTTGGTGGGGCCACCGGGCGTGGGCAAAACCTCGTTGGGCCAGTCCATTGCCAAGGCCACAGGGCGCAAGTACGTCCGCATGGCGCTGGGCGGCATGCGCGATGAGGCCGAAATCCGTGGTCACCGCCGCACCTACATCGGCGCTATGCCGGGCAAGGTACTGCAAAGCCTGGGCAAGATCGAAACGCGCAACCCGTTATTTTTGCTCGACGAGATCGATAAGCTGGGCACCGACTTCCGGGGCGACCCATCGAGCGCCCTGCTGGAGGTGCTTGATCCCGAGCAGAACCACACCTTTGGCGACCACTACGTGGAGGTTGACTTCGATTTGAGCGACGTCATGTTCGTCGCTACCTCGAACTCGATGAACATCCCGTCGGCGCTGCTCGACCGCATGGAGGTCATCCGCTTGTCGGGCTACACCGAGGAAGAGAAGACCAATATCGCCATGAAGTACCTGCTGCCCAAGCAGCTCAAAAACAATGGCGTGAAGGACGAGGAACTAGAGATCACTGAAGCCGCTGTGCGCGACATGGTGCGCTACTACACCCGCGAAGCTGGTGTGCGCTCGCTGGAACGTGAGTTGTCCAAGATTTGCCGCAAGGTGGT
>JAUYGP010000192.1 GCA_030690515.1 Giesbergeria sp. | reverse complement strand
CTATGGCGGTGGCGGCAAGGCATTCAATTGGTCACTTCTTCCTCCAAGCGTAGCCTCTCACCTCGTTTTAAGTGGTGGACTCACGCCTGCAAACGTGACCGATGGCATCTTGCAGGTACGCCCGCGCTGCACAACGCTGGCGGTTGATGTCAGCTCCGGCGTGGAGCTTGAGGGCCCAGACGGCAAACCCATCAAAGGCACCAAGGACGCCGGCAAGATCCAGCGCTTCGTGGCCGCCGTGCGCGCGGCCGACGAGCAATTTGCAAAGAATTTCCATGTACCAGTACGACAAACCTGATTCCTCGGGCCATTTCGGCCCCTATGGCGGCAGTTTCGCCAGCGAAACACTGACCTTTGCACTGCGTGAACTGCGCGATGCCTATGCCCGCTACCAAAACGATCCGGAGTTCATCGCCGAGTTCAACTACGAGCTGGCGCACTTCGTTGGCCGCCCCTCGCCCGTGTACCACGCTGCGCGCACCAGCCACGAAATCGGCGGCGCGCAGATCTACCTCAAGCGTGAAGACCTCAACCACACCGGCGCGCACAAGATCAACAACGTGATCGGCCAGGCCATGCTGGCACGCCGCATGGGCAAGAAGCGCATCATTGCCGAGACCGGCGCGGGCCAACATGGCGTGGCCACAGCCACGATTTGCGCGCGCTACGGCCTCGAATGCGTGGTGTACATGGGCAGCGAGGACGTCAAGCGCCAAAGCCCGAACGTGTTCCGCATGAAGCTGCTGGGCGCCACCGTGGTGCCAGTGGACTCGGGCAGCAAAACTCTGAAAGACGCGCTGAACGAAGCCATGCGCGACTGGGTGGCCAACGTGGATGACACCTTCTACATCATCGGCACCGTGGCAGGGCCCCATCCCTACCCCATGATGGTGCGTGACTTCCAGAGCGTGATCGGTACCGAGTGCCTGACCCAAATGCCGTCCATGCTGGCCGAGCAAAAGATACCCGCCGAGCAACCCGACGTGGTGCTGGCCTGCGTGGGCGGTGGCAGCAATGCCATGGGCATCTTTCACCCCTACATCCCCTTCGAGAAGACGCGCCTGATTGGCGTCGAGGCGGCTGGCGAAGGCCTGGACAGCGGCAAGCATTCGGCCAGTCTGCAACGTGGCTCCAGCGGCGTGCTGCACGGTAACCGCACCTTCATCCTGCAGGACGAAAACGGCCAAATCACCGAAACGCACAGCATCAGCGCGGGGCTGGACTACCCCGGCGTGGGCCCCGAGCATGCCTGGTTGCAGGAAATCGGCCGTGCGCAGTACGTGGGCATCACCGACGCGGAGGCGCTGGCGGCCTTTCACCACCTGTGCCGCACCGAGGGCATCATCCCCGCGCTGGAATCGAGTCACGCTTTTGCCTATGCCATGAAGCTGGCCAAGGAGATGCGACCCGACCAATCCATTCTGGTCAACCTCTCGGGCCGGGGCGACAAAGACATCGGCACCGTGGCCGACCTGTCGGGCGAGGATTTCTACGACCGCCCCTCGATGCGTGGCCTCAAGGTCAAAGGCGGAGACAAACCATGAACCGCATCGCTAGCACCTTCGCACAACTCCAGGCCAAAGGCCGCAAGGCTTTGATTCCCTACGTGACCGCAGGCTTTCCGTTTGCCGACATCACACCCGTGCTGATGCACGGCATGGTGGAGGCGGGGGCCGACATCATCGAGCTGGGGGTTCCCTTCTCGGACCCCATGGCGGACGGCCCCATCATCCAGAAGGCCGGAGAGAAAGCTTTGGCACTGGGTACGGGCCTGCGCCAGGTTCTGGGCCATGTGCGGGAGTTCCGCAACCGCAACAAGACGACCCCAGTCGTACTGATGGGTTACGCCAACCCGGTGGAACGCTACGACCAGATCCACGGCCAGGACGCCTTTGTGCGCGATGCCGCCGAGGCGGGGGTGGACGGCCTGCTCATCGTGGACTACCCCCCCGAAGAATGCGCCGAATTCGCCGCCAAGCTGCGTGCGCAGGGCATGGACCTGATCTTCCTGCTGGCCCCTACTTCGACCACCGAGCGCATGCAGGAGGTGGCCCGTGTGGCCACCGGCTACGTGTACTACGTCTCTCTCAAGGGTGTGACAGGATCGGGCGCACTCGACACTGCGGCCGTCGAGGCCATGCTGCCCCGCATCCGCGAGCATGTGAGCATCCCCGTGGGCGTGGGCTTTGGTATCCGCGATGCCGCCACCGCCCAGACCATCG
>JAUYGP010000048.1 GCA_030690515.1 Giesbergeria sp. | reverse complement strand
CTCCTGGTGCTCACGTCGCACGACATTTTGTTGCTGCATGGACGGCTGTCCATACGGCAGATCTGCAGCGCCCGGTATTTTCATCGAAGCAGGCATGCGGGCGGCCAGGGGCTCACCAGCCCGCGCCGGTGCTGCCAGTGCCCCGGCGCCCCAAGCCACGGCACTACCCAGAAACGCGCGCCGGGGCATGGGCGTCATCGGAATGGCGGTCGATTTTGGAAAAGGGACCTTCGTCACTCCTGGCACCCCAACACCCATTGGGCACCCCTGTGCACAAAAGACGGACAAAGGGCCAGTACATCCTGGCGGGAAAAATGGTTCATGGTGCATCTCCAAAAGCAATAAGCGTTCAACAGCCGCAGTGTTCCGCTCTGGATGCAAGGGCGCGTTAACCATTGTTAACGTCCCACCCTCGGCAGTGCATTCATGGACATCCGCGACAACGGGGCTTCGCACGTACACTGGCGCCCGACCGAAATTACAGTAGCCATCCCCTCAGAACCCACCAAGGACAACCTGTGCGACTCCTCTCCACCCTCCTGCTTGCCAGCCTTGCCATCGCTCCCGCCGCCATGGCGCAAACCCAAGCCGTCACCACCGCCAGCGGCCTGGTCTATCAATCGCTCAAGGAAGGTGCGGGCGATTCACCCAAGGCCACCGACACCGTCAAGGTGCACTACAAAGGCATGTTCCTCGACGGCAAAGAGTTCGACAGCTCCTACAAGCGCGGCGAACCCACTGAATTTCCGCTCAACCGTGTGATTCCCTGCTGGACCGAAGGCGTACAGCGCATGAAGCCCGGCGGCAAGGCCAAGCTGACCTGCCCACCGGGCATTGCCTACGGCGAGCGCGGTGCGGGCGGCGTGATTCCGCCCAACACCACGCTTAACTTCGAGGTCGAGCTGGTTTCTGTGCGCCACTGAAAGAATTGAAGCCCCCCCCTGAGTCGCCTACGGCGCCTTCTCCCGAAGGGGACGCAGCACTCGCTGCGGGGCGGCCCTGGCCCAGTACGCGCCGGTTTCATGGGCTGGGGTTAGAGCACGGCGCTTGGGGTCACTGAAATGAAACATCCTGAATCACTGGAGGCCAGCCATGCTCTTGAAAGTCGGTGATCTCGCGCGGCGCACCGGTCTCACAGTGCGCACGCTGCACCACTATGACGAGATCAGGCTGCTCAAGCCTTCCGGCCGGTCCGAGGCGGGCTACCGCCTGTACAGCCAGGCCGATGTGCAGCGGCTGCATGGCATCCAGACCATGCGCCAGATGGGACTAGCGCTCAGCGACATCGGGGAGCTGCTGGCGGGTGAAGGCATGGCACCCGAGCGCATCATCGGACAGCAGATTCGCTCACTCGATCAACAAATAACACAGGCCACGGAACTGCGCGGGCGACTGACCATGCTGCGCGACGGCCTGATGACCGGCGCCGAGCCCGACATGGGCAACTGGCTCGAGGCCCTGGCGCTGATGACGACTTACGGCAAGTATTTCAGCGCGGCCGAACTCAAACACATCTTTCAAAGCTGGAACCTGATCGAGGCCGACTGGCTGGTAGTCAAGGACCTGGTGCACAGCGCCATGGACCGCCAACTGGCGCCCGACACACCCGAGGTGCAGGCCCTGGCCTACCGCTGGATGGCGCTCATGCTGCACTGGATGAACGGCGACATGGACCTGCTGGAGCGCTGGGGCCACATGTTCCGCACCGAGCCCAGCACCCAAGGGCGCAACCATGCGCCGCCGGGCGAAATGATCGAGTTCATCGAAATCGCCATCAAGCTGCGCATGGCGCTGCTGGAGAAATACCTGAGCCGCGATGACCTGCGTGCGCTGGGCCATGTGCCCCACACTGACTGGGCCGCGCTGGAACAGGACGTTCAACAGCTCATGGCCCGCGCACTACCGCCCCACCACCCTGATGCGGTAGCCGCTGCACTGCGCTGGAACGCGCTGTTCGACACACTCGCCCGAAACAGCCCCCCGCTTCGCCAAAGGCTGCTCACGGCATCAGCCAACGAACCCCTGCTGCAGGCAGGATCGCCCCTGAGTGCACCCGTGCGCGCCTACCTGCAGGCCGTGCAGACACACGCGACACCAGCAACACCCGCAATCACAGCAACCGTATCGACAGTACCGCTGTCGCCAACACATTTATAAAAAATGCGCTGAAAGGGCTTGACCCTCACGCAACGTGAGGCTTCACAGTCGATCCCCATGAATGGATCGACATATGACTATTGACACTGCATCCCCCCACAAGCCCCAGGACCTCCGCCCTGGCACCCTGCAAGACCCGCGCGCGGCGCTGTTTACGGACCACAACTTTCGCTGGATGACCGGCGGAGCCTTCCTGTCGATGCTGGGCGACCAGTTCACGCTGATAGCGCTGCCTTGGCTGGTGCTGCAGATGACGGGCGACACCCTGGTGCTGGGCACCGTGCTGGCCCTCATCAGCGTGCCACGCGCGCTGTTCATCCTGATCGGCGGGGCACTGGTGGACCGCCACTCACCCAAGCAGGTGCTGATGATCACCAAATTCATCAACCTGGTGCTACTGGCCGCACTGGCGGGGCTGGTACTTGCAGGCGCCCTGGCGCTGTGGATGGTGTACGCGCTATCGCTGGGCATTGGCCTGGCCACGGCCTTCAGCATCCCTGCGGGCACGGCCATGATGCCGCACGTGGTGGCACGCCCGCAGCTGCAGGCCGCCAACGGCATCAGCCTGGGCCTGCGGCAGCTGACCATGTTCCTCGGGCCCCTGTTGGCAGGATTGCTGATAGCACTGTTTGGTGCGGGCAACGCAGCCAAAGGAGCCTCCGATGCACCGGCCCACGCCAACACCATCGGCATCGGCCTGGCCTTTGCGCTCGACGCCCTGAGCTTCGCCGTGTCGGCCTGGACCCTGTCCAAGGTGCAGACCCACGCTGGCTACTCGGCCCCTGCAGCGGCGCCCCAGGCGGTGCTGTCATCAGTGGCGTTGGGCTTGGTTCACTTCTGGCGCGATGGTGAACTGCGCACCTGCTTTCTCTACTGGAGTGCCATTGCCCTGTTCATCATGGGTCCCATCCACATCGCCATCCCGGTGCTGGCCAGCAGCACGCC
>JAUYGP010000187.1 GCA_030690515.1 Giesbergeria sp. | reverse complement strand
AGGGCAGCCGCCCCTGGGTCAGCAACTGGTAGAGCGTCACCCCGAGTGCAAACAGGTCGCTGCGCGCGTCAGGCACCTGCGCCCCACCCCCATCGGCGGCGGCGTAGCCCGGCCATTGCTCGGGATTCATGTAGCTGGGCGTCCCGCCATGCAGCAGACGCGTGGATTCGGGTTCGCACCCACTCAATGCCACCCCCAGGTCCAGCAGGCGCAGCACACCGTCGCTGCCCAGGTGCAGGTTGGAAGGCTTGATATCCCGGTGCACCACCCCTTGCCGGTGCAGCAGCCCCAATGCACGCGCCGCCTGCTCCATGAGGCCCACCGCCTGCGCCACACTGAACACATGGCGGCGCGCCAGCAACTGTGCCAGCGTCTCGCCTGCATGCCAGTCGTAGAGCAGGTAAAACCCGCTGGGCGCATGGCCCCCGGGCGGCCCCGCATGCAGGTGCGCCAGATAGCGCGCCGCGCGACCGGTCTGCATGCGCCGCGCCACCCAGGCCTCGTGCGCCAGCATGGTGCGCTCCTGGTCGTCGCGGGCCCTCTGCGGATTCAGGCTCTTGAGCACAAAAACATGCTGTGTTTCCGGGTCGCGCACCTTGTACAGCAGGTGGACGCCGGTATCGGCCAGCAACTCCATGACCCGCATGCCATCGACCGTCTCACCCGGTTTGAGATGGGGCAGCACTGGCCACTGGCGCGCACGGCGCGCCTCGTCGTGCAGCGTGGCTTCGGGCACGCCACGCACCTGCACGACCAGCGCGGTCAGGTTGTCGCGGCTGCCGCACCGCAGCGCAGCCTGCACCAGTTCGTCGGCCAGCCCTTGCGCTGGCAGATCCCGTTCCAGCAAGGCGCGCAGATCGCGCTCGGACAGGCTGCCATGCACCCCGTCGGAGAGCAGCACAAATCGATCATCACGGTGAAGGTCCCCCTGGCAGTAATCCACCAACAGGCGTTCATCCGAACCCACGCTGCGCGTGAGTTGGTGGGCGAAATCGTGGTGCGCCACCACATGGTCCGTGGTGAGTTGCTGCAACACCCCGGCGCGCTGCAGGTAGGCGCGCGTGTCCCCCACGTGCGCGAGGGTGTACGACTGGCCGCGCAGCACCAGGGCGGTGAGCGTGGTCAGTCCCAGGGCAGGCTGGCGGCGCCGGTTCATGCCCGCAAGCCAGAGGTTCTGTGCCGAAATCACCCGGTCCAGCGCCACCGTGGTCTCCCAGGTATCGGGGGTAGCGAAGTAGTCACGCACCAGCGCTGCCACGGTCGTCTGCGCGGCATCGGCCCCCAGGCCGCCGGTACTCACACCGTCGGCAACGGCTGCGATCGAGCCATGGGCCTGGTCTGCCCCCGCACCCGTCGCAAAGGCACACCGATCCTCATTGCGCGGCTTGCGGCCCGCAAGGCAGGTGCGACCAAATTCGATCTCAAAATTCATGCCTGGGCCATGCAGGTTTCATGCCAAAAGCCATGCGCGGACACACGAACCCGCACCATCCCCATGGCAAAACATGGGGTCTGCACCCTTCAGGTTCTCTGACCCGTGATGTAGTGCTCCAGTTGCTCAATGATGAATTTCTGCTCGGAGATGATGTCCTTGACCAAGTCACCGATGGAAATCATGCCCAGCAGCTTGCCGTCATCCACCACGGGCAGGTGGCGCAGGCGCTTGCCCGTCATGAGCTGCATGCACTGTTCGCTGGTTTGCGTGGAATGCACGCACAGCACCGAGGAGGTCATCACGTCACGCACCAGGGTGTTGGCCGATGTGCGGCCCATCAGGGCAATTTTTCGGGCGTAGTCGCGCTCGGTGAAGATGCCCACGATGGCATCGCCCTCCATCACCAGCAGCGCGCCAATACCCTTGTCGGCCATGCACTGCAGCGCTTTCAGTACAGAGTCCGCAGGCGCAATCGTCTGTACGCTGGCATCGGGTTTGCACTTGAGAAGTTCGGCTACGACGGTCATGGAATACCTCCCTCTGGAAAATAGGCTGCAACAAGCCATTTCAGCCCATCTGCGCGCCCAGCGCAACAGGGCCTTGTACCAAGTTGTGTGCTGATGTGCGCAGGCCCGATTCCCATACATCTTTCCGCCAATCATTCCGAATACCGGAATAGTCAATTCTTGACTGAGTAGTTTTTCTGCGACCTATGAGGACGTACAGTTCAACCCATCGATGAGACGAACCCACTTAGGCGACTCACCGAAACCGCCCCGCAGGACTCGATGGCTTCTGCGGCCAGCGGATCCACAGAGTACGTTTGAAAGGACACCATCA
>JAUYGP010000186.1 GCA_030690515.1 Giesbergeria sp. | reverse complement strand
AGATCGTGGCCGTCACCCAGGATGATCGCCGTCTCCGCACCACGGCCACTTACCTCGACCGGGGCTTGGTGGGCGACCTGATCAACAACAACGTCAAGTTCGACGTCAAGCCACGCGAAGAAGGCTCGCTGCTGATGACCCTGCTGGTGAGCTGGGGTCCGATGCTGCTGCTGATTGGGGTGTGGGTGTACTTCATGCGCCAGATGCAGGGCGGGGGCAAGGGTGGTGCCTTCAGCTTTGGCAAGAGCAAGGCGCGCATGATGGACGAAAACAACAACACGGTGACGTTTGCCGATGTGGCCGGTTGCGATGAAGCCAAGGAAGAAGTCAAGGAAGTCGTCGATTTCCTGAAAGACCCGCAGCGCTTTCAAAAGCTCGGTGGCCGCATTCCCCGCGGCCTGCTGCTGGTGGGCCCTCCGGGCACCGGTAAGACGCTGCTGGCCAAGTCCATTGCGGGCGAAGCCAAGGTGCCGTTCTTCTCGATCTCGGGCTCTGATTTTGTGGAAATGTTCGTCGGTGTGGGTGCGGCCCGTGTGCGCGACATGTTCGAGAACGCCAAGAAAAACGCCCCCTGCATTATCTTTATCGATGAAATTGACGCCGTGGGCCGCCAGCGTGGCGCGGGCTTGGGTGGTGGCAACGACGAGCGTGAGCAGACCCTGAACCAGATGCTGGTCGAAATGGACGGTTTCGAGACCAACCTGGGTGTGATCGTGGTAGCCGCTACCAACCGCCCCGACATCCTGGACGCAGCCCTGCTGCGCCCCGGCCGTTTCGACCGCCAGGTCTATGTCACGCTGCCCGACATCCGCGGCCGCGAGCAAATCCTGAACGTGCACATGCGCAAGATCCCGGTGAGCCAGGACGTGAACCCGGGCGTTATTGCGCGCGGTACGCCTGGCATGTCGGGTGCTGACCTTGCCAACCTGTGCAACGAAGCCGCCTTGATGGCTGCGCGCCGCAATGCACGCGTGGTCGAAATGCAGGACTTCGAAAAGGCCAAGGACAAGATTCTCATGGGCCCCGAGCGCAAGAGCATGGTCATGCCTGAGGAAGAGCGCCGTAACACGGCCTACCATGAGTCCGGCCACGCCCTCATCGGCAAATTGCTGCCCAAGTGCGACCCGGTGCACAAGGTCACCATCATTCCACGCGGCCGCGCCCTGGGCGTGACCATGAGCCTGCCCTCGCAGGACCGTTATAGCTACGACAAGGAGTTCATGCTGAACCAGATCAGCATGCTGTTTGGCGGTCGTATC
>JAUYGP010000184.1 GCA_030690515.1 Giesbergeria sp. | reverse complement strand
CTCAAAAGTGGTACTAACGCTTGATAGACGGGCGGGAGCAGCTACAAAATTCATAGTTCAACCTCCTTCAGCCGGGGGAATGGCAGAAGCAAACGCGTCGATGATGCGGCGCAGCGGGGCCTGCTTGAGCTTGAGCGCAGCCTGGTTGACCACCAGGTGCGAACTGATGTCCATGATGCGCTCGACCTCGACCAGGTGGTTGGCCTTGAGGGTGTTGCCGGTGGACACCAGATCGACGATGGCATCGGCCAGCCCCGTCAGCGGCGCCAGTTCCATGCTGCCGTAGAGCTTGATCATGTCCACGTGCACGCCCTTGGTGGCAAAAAAATCACGCGCAATGGCGGTGTACTTGCTGGCCACCCGCAGGCGGGCGCCCTGGCGCACGGCGTGTTCGTAATCAAAGTCCGAGCGCACGGCCACGCTGACGCGGCAGCGGGCAATGCGCAGGTCCAGCGGCAAAAACAAGCCAGCGCGCGCGGCACCGCCCCATTCGGCACTGTGCTCGATCAGTGTGTCTTTGCCGCACACGCCCATGTCGGCGCCGCCGTACTGCACATAGGTGGGCACGTCCGAGGCGCGCACCAGCACCACGCGCACATCAGGCTGGTTAGTCGCCAGAATCAGCTTGCGCGATTTTTCGGGGTCTTCCAGCACCTCGATACCGGCAGCGGCCAGCAGCGGCATGATTTCGTCGAAGATGCGGCCTTTGGAGAGAGCAAGCGTAATCATCAGATCCTTTCGATGTCTGCGCCCAGGCCGCGCAGTTTGGCTTCCATGCAGTCATAGCCGCGGTCGAGGTGGTAGATACGGTCCACCACGGTCTCGCCCTCGGCCACCAGCCCGGCGATCACCAGGCTGGCCGAGGCGCGTAGGTCGGTGGCCATCACCGTGGCGCCCGAGAGGCGGGGGACGCCCTCGGACACCGCCAAGCGACCATCGACCTGGATGCGCGCACCCAGCCGCACCAGCTCGTTCACATGCATGTAGCGGTTTTCAAAAATAGTTTCGGTGACCGTGGCCGTGCCCTGCGCCACGCAGTTGAGCGCCATGAACTGGGCCTGCATGTCGGTGGGAAAGCCTGGGTATTCGGTGGTGCGAAAGCCCTGCGCGCGCAAGGCCGCAGCGCCCGGGCTGCGCACATGGATGCCGCCCTGCGCGGCCTCGACCGTGGCCCCGGCTTCGCGCAACTTTTCGATCACGGCGTCGAGGTGGTCGGCACGGGCATGGCGCAAAAAGGCATCACCCCCGGTGGCCGCTACGGCGCACAAAAAGGTGCCGGCCTCGATGCGATCGGCCACCACGGCATGCGTGCAGCCGTGCAGTTGCGGCACGCCCTGGATGCGGATACGGCTGGTGCCATGGCCTTCAATCTGCGCGCCCATGGCGATCAGCATTTCGGCCAAGTCGGAGATTTCGGGCTCCTGTGCGGCGTTTTCCAGCACCGTCTCGCCTTCGGCCAAACTGGCGGCCATGAGGAAGTTTTCAGTACCGGTCACGGTGACCATGTCGGTGGTGATGCGCGCGCCGTGCAGGCGCGTGCGGCCCTCGGGCAAGCGGGCAATCATGTAGCCGTGTTCGACCACGATCTCGGCGCCCATGGCGGTAAGGCCCTTGATGTGCTGATCCACCGGGCGCGAGCCAATGGCGCAGCCACCCGGCAGCGACACCGTGGCCTCGCCAAAGCGCGCCAGCAACGGCCCCAGCGCCAGCACCGAGGCGCGCATGGTCTTGACCAGCTCGTACGGTGCTTCGGGCGTGTTCAGGCCACTGGCATCAATGCGCACGCTGCCATCGTCGGCCCGCTCGGCCACCACGCCCATGTTGCGGATGAGCTTGAGCATGGTGCTCACATCCTGCAGCCGGGGCACATTGCGCAGCACGACAGGCCCGGCCGTCAGCAGCGCAGCGCACAACTCGGGCAGGGCCGCATTCTTGGCGCCCGAGACCGGCACCTCGCCCTGCAAGGGGCGGCCACCGCGGATGAGGAGCTTGTCCATGGTCAACAATTCAAAATATGATTAAAAACAGGGTTTAGCGCTTATCCATCAATCGGTTATAGCTATATTTTCAATAGCAACAAACCTTCAGCGCTCTGCCTGGGTCGCCCACTCGGCGGGGGTAAAGGTTTTCATGGACAGGGCATGCACTTCGTCGGTCAGCATCTTGCCGCCCAGCGTGGCATAGACGCGCTGGTGGCGTGCAATGGCGCGCTTGCCTTCAAATTCGGGCGAGACAATGGTGGCGTACCAATGGCGTCCATCGCCTTCGAGCGTGATGTATTCACAGGCCAGGCCCGTGCTGATGAGGTTGCGGATCTCGTCGGCAGTCATGTCAAGTTCCCAAGATAGGCCGCCCGCACCCTACAGGCCTGCGGACAGAAAACAGCGGCACCCGGCCGCCAACGGTGCGCGCAGGTCATGAACGAATCTTGTACCCGGTGCGCAGCAACTGCAGGGCCAAGGCACTCACGCACAGCCAGGCCGTGCCGACGATGCCCAGACTGAGCCAGGGCGAGGCATCGCTCTGGCCAAAAAATCCGTACCTAAAACCATCGATCATGTAGAAAAACGGGTTCAGATGGCTCACCGCCTGCCAGAACGGCGGCAACGAGCTGATGGAATAGAACACGCCCGAGAGAAACGTCATGGGCACGATGATGAAGTTCTGGAAGGCCGCCATCTGGTCGAACTTGTCGGCCCAAAGCCCCGCAATGATGCCCAGCGTGGCCAGCAACGCCGCCCCCAGCAGGGCAAACACAATGATCCACAGCGGCGCCGCCAGCTCGGGCCGGGCAAAAACCAGCGTGACCAGAAAAACCCCCAGCCCCACCACCAGACCGCGCACCATGGACGAGCCCACATAGGCCAAAAACCACGCACGGTGCGACATGGGCGTGAGCAACTGGAACACCAGGCTGCCCATGATCTTGCTCTGCACCAGGCTGGACGAGCTGTTGGCAAAGGCGTTTTGCAAAACGCTCATCATCACCAGGCCGGGCACCAGGAAGGAGATGTAGTCGATGCGGTCGTACACCTTCACATGGTCTTGCAGCACATGGCCAAAGATCAGCAGGTAGAGCACGGCGGTGAGCACGGGGGCGCCTACCGTCTGGAAGCTGACCTTCCAGAAGCGCAGCACTTCCTTGTAGAAAAGCATCTGCCAGCCGGTCATGCGTGCTCCAGGGGCTGCAGGGAGGCGCCAGCGGTTTCCTCGGCGGCCGCTGCAGCCGCCATGACGTTGAGAAACACATCTTCCAAGTCGGCGCGGCGGATCTCGATGTCCTGCACCTCGACACCGGCCTCACGCAGCGTGGCCAGATAACGCTCGATGTCCTGCGCATCGTTCGCCGCCAATTGCACCACCCGCCCCGTCACACGGGCCTGGGCGGCCAGCGCGTCAGGCAAGGCGCTGTCGGTCTTGAAGACCAGCACATTACCCGAGGCCGCCCTGAGCAGTTCGCTGGTACGGTCGAGCGCCACCACTCGCCCGTTCTTGAGCATGGCAATGCGCCCGCACAGGGCCTCGGCTTCTTCCAGGTAATGCGTGGT
>JAUYGP010000178.1 GCA_030690515.1 Giesbergeria sp. | reverse complement strand
GCACGTGCTGGTACAGCTTGCTCGCGGTGGGTGTGATTCCGTATCGAAAGAACAGCAACGCGCACACCTCGCGGTACAACGCCTTGGTATCGCTGAAACGCTCCCGCAGGGCCTCAACTTCGGCTTTGATTTCGGATTCTTCGCTCATTCACAAATAATACAACGTATAACGTATAATTTAATGATTTAATTTCCAATCTCTGGACATAATTACTCTAATGTCCATAGAATTCGCGCGATGAGCAGTTTGATCGTCGCACCGGCCGTTTTTGCGCATCTTGAGCCCTTGGACGGCTTGGTGCTACCCCTTCACCTGTCCGGAGAGCGTGGCCGTAATCGGGCCCAGGGCCTGCCTCAGGTCGCGGCCAACGACGATCGCCCACAACGCCCTGGGCCAGCGCGTCTTCAAGACCGAGGCGCTCTACAACGCCAGCGCCAGCAGCCTGCAAGGTGACAAGGAAGAAGAAGACCCCGGCCAGCTGCAAAGCATCCAGCAATTCTTCACCCGCCTGTGGAGCCCCAAGGCGAGCGACGCAGAACACCTGGGCTGGGCCTACCTCTACGATGAAAACGCCAGCCTGCTGGGCGATTACGGCATGGGCTGGGCGGCCAGCGGCGGCCAGGGTCAATACAACAAGCCCCTACGGCGACGAAGGGCCCACCCTGGGTGCCAAGCGATTCACCATCGAAACCACCACACCCACGACGGGCGCCACCAGCATCGCGCCCGCACGTTTCAAGCTGCTCGATCCGGATTTTTCAGGCTTTTACTGAGCATTTCCCAGAAATGATTTTGGATGTGACGGGCGACGACTTCCAGGTGCTGAAGGCGGGTGTAGCTTGTGCCTGGCTTGCGATAGGGAATCTCCGTGATGCACTCGTTGAACGCGTTTGCTTCTACGAGTTTCTGGGCTTTTCTGAGTCGGCGAATCAACTGGTCCGTCGATTGGCCCCGAAGCGCCAGTACGCCTTCCCGATTGACTTCTCGCAAAGTGCCTTGTGGCGGATCGGGCGGTGCGCCTTTTGAAAGCAAAACCAGGTTCTTGGCGAAGCTTTCATGCCAGGCCACCAGATGCGCAAGCATGTCTTTCATGTCCCATCGATGATTGACCGGTGTTGAAAGGTCGAATTCGGGCATTTTGACAAGCCGGACGATGTCTTCCACTGCACGGTGGACGTTGTGCAGGGCGAACCGGATCTGGATGTCTTCCGGGCTTTCGTTCTGCTTCATCGCAAGGGTTCCTGCCAGGCAGGATGAGCCCCCCACCGAGGTGCAGAGGGTGATTGGCTGGGAAAGCTACTTGAGCAGCAGCGCGTTGATGGCCTGTACGTCATCAAGCGTCAGCGTGCCTGCTGCCTGGCGCAGTTTGAGCGTGCCCAGCAGTACGTTGTAGCGGGCCTGTGCCAGGTCGCGCTTGGTCTGGTAGAGCTGGCTCTGGGCGTTGAGCACGTCGATATTGATGCGCACACCCACCTGGTAGCCCAGCTTGTTGGCATCCAGCGCGCTCTGGCTCGATTGCTCGGCAGCCTCCAGCGCCTTAACCTGGCCGATGCCCGACTGCACGCCAAAGAAGGCGCTGCGTGTGGCTTGGGCGACGTTGCGGCGGGCGGTTTCGAGGTCGGCCTCGGCTTTTTGCTCCAGGGCCAGGGTTTCCTTCACGCGGTTTTGCACGGCAAAGCCCGCAAACAGGGGCAGGTTTAGCGCTACGCCCACGGGGGCGTTGTTGGTACGGGTGTTGAGGTGGGGAGCGGTGGCTGTGCCGTTGGGATTGTGCTGAATGGCGTAACTGGCCTGCAGGTCGATGGTGGGGCGGTGGCCGGTCTCGGCCTTGCGGGTTTCGAGCCGGGCGACGTCCAGGGCCAGTGAAGCCTGGCGCACGCCGGGTTGCTGGTCTTGCGCCGTTTGCACCCAGGTGGCCACGTTGTCGGGTGCCACGCTGGGCAATTGCACGGGCTGGGCCAGTGCATTGGGCTGGGCGCCCGTGCTGCCCACGAGTTGGTCCAGGGCCAGCTTCTTCACGCGCAGGTCGTTGTCGGCGGCAATTTCTTGTGCGCCCACCAGGTCGAAGCGGGCCTGCGCCTCGCGCGAGTCGGTTACGGTGGTGGTGCCCACCTCGAAGTTGCGTTTGGCGGCGGCGAGCTGTTCGGATACGGCAGACTTTTGCGCCTGTACGAAGGTGAGGGTGTCTTGTGCAGCCAGGACATCGAAGTAGGCCTGGCTGACGCGCACCAGCAGGTCTTGCGCGGCAGCGTCAAGCTGCGCCTGGGCCACGTCGATGCCACGCTGGCCTTGCTCGTAGCCAATGCGGTTGGCCGGGCGGTACAGCGGCTGCGAGGCGCTGATGGCCATGCTTTGCGTGGTGCCGTTGTAGTTGATGGACGGGCGGCTGACGTCGGTGTTGGCGCGCGAAATTCCGGCTGTGAGGCCCGCACTGGGCAGCAGGCCGGCGCGGGCCTGGTCGGCGCGGCGGGCTGCGGCTTCGAGCTGGGCCTGGGCCGATTGCCAGGCCGAGTCATATCCCCGAGCGGCCTCGACAAGCTCCAGCAGGCTCTGGGCCTGCGCCGGGGCGGCAAGGGCGGCGCCCAGCGCCAGGGTCAGGATCAGAGGGCGAAGCCGGAGCGATTGCATGGAGAAGGTCTTTCTGGAAGTGCCTGAAAAGAAGGGGCCGTTGCGTTGTGCAGAGCCGAAAAGCATCGCATCAGTAGCGGGGAATGCCCGGGTCGTGTTCGCGTGCCCAGGCGTCAATGCCGCCAGTGATGTTGACGACCTGTAAATGGCCCCGCTGCGCAAGGTTGGCCGCCACATGCTGGCTGGGCTCGCCGTGGTGGCACAGGCAGGCGGTGGGGCGGGTGGGGTCCAGTTCGGCTATGCGTTCTGCCAGTTGCCCCATGGGGATGACCACCAGCTCGAAGTCCTGGGCAGGCACGCTGGCCTGCTCTCGTTCCCAGGGCTCGCGGACGTCCAGCAGCAGGGGCAGGCCATCGGCGGCGGTCTGGGCGAACCAGGCGGCCAGTTCTGCGGGACGGACTTGGTCAATCATGGTGGTGGGCGGCGATCAGAACCGGAAAGCCGAGGGTTCGGCAAAGTTCAGCAGGCGTGCGGTGTTGGTGTCCCAAGGGTAGGAAACGTCGAACCGGCTGCCCTGCTTGCGTACCGTGGTGACGCGCATCACCGGCTCCTGCCCTGCAATGGCGATCAGGCGGCCGCCGTCGCGCAGCAGGTCGAGCAGCCGCGAAGGCACTTCGGCCACCGAGCCGCTCAGGAGAATGGCGTCAAATGGGCCATCGGGGATGCCGCTGCGCGCACCATCGGCCACACGCACGCTGGCGTTGCGGATACCGGCGCGCTCCAGGTTCTCGCGCGCCAGCAAGGCCAGCGCGGGGTCGATTTCAAGGGTCACCACCTGGTCGGCGTATTGCGCCAGCAGGGCGGCCATGTAGCCCGAGCCTGCGCCGATTTCCAGCACACGCTCATTCTTTTGCAGGTTCAGCTCTTGCAGCAAGCGTGCTTCCACACGCGGGGCCAGCATGCATTGGCCGATGCGCACGGCTTCGTCGGGGTCGCCCTGCAGGGGGATTTCCATGTCTACGAAGGCCATGCTGCGGTAGGCCAGGGGCACGAAATCTTCGCGGCGCACACGGACCAGGGTGTCCAGCACGCCACGGTCAAAGACGTTCCAGGGCCTGATCTGCTGTTCGATCATGTTGTAGCGGGCCTGCTCGATCGGGTCGCTGGTGTTGGCTTTCGTGTTCAGGGGCATGTTCATGGGGAATCTCCGGGGGAAGAACGAGGGCAGGTCAGGACAAACCCTTGATTTTAGGGTGCCTTGCGGCCCAGCAGGCGGCGTGCCCATTGCGCCAGGTCGTCCATGTAGCAATAAACCACGGGCACCACGACCAACGTCAGCAGAGACGAGGTGATGACCCCGCCGATCACGGCCTGGCCCATGGGGGCGCGCTGTTCGGATCCTTCGCTGATGGCAAAGGCCAACGGCACCATGCCGAAAATCATGGCCAGCGTGGTCATGAGGATGGGGCGCAGGCGCACGCGGGCGGCCATCAGCAAGGCGTCGTGGCGCGACATGCCGGGCGCGGGCTGGCCTTGCTCGTTGGTGTGGTCCTCGCGGGCACGGATGGCAAAGTCCACCAGCAAAATGGCGTTCTTGGTGACCAGGCCCATGAGCATGATGACGCCGATGATGGAGAACATCGACAGCGACGAGCCAAACATCAAGAGCGCCAGCACCACGCCGATCAACGTGAGAGGCAGCGCGGTCATCAGGGCCAGGGGCTGCACAAAGCTCTTGAACTGGCTGGCCAGAATCATGTAGATAAACACCACGGCCAGCAGCAGCGCCGAGATGGCGTAGCTGAACGATTCAGCCATGTTCTTGGTGGAGCCGCCAAACTGGTAGCGGTAGCCGGGCGGGAAGGCCATGCTGTCCAGCGCCTTGCGGATGTCGCCCGACACTTCGCCGGCCGAGCGGTTGTGCACGTTGGCGTTCACGGCCACTTCGCGGGTGAGGTCGCGCCGGTTGATCTGGTTGGGGCCGGTGGATTCGCGCACGGTGGCCACCTGGTTCAGGCGCACGATGCGGTTGCTGCCGTCGGCATTGGCCAGGGCAAAAGGCAGGCGTTCCAGGTCTTGCGGCGTGTTGCGGGCTTCGGGGGCGAGGCGCACGTTGACGTCGTAGGTCTGGTCGTCCGGGGCGCGCCAGTTGCCTACGGTCTGCCCGGCAATCAGGGTGCGCAGGCTGTTGGCCATTTGCGCAACCGACAGGCCCAGGTCGGAGGCCGCGTCGCGGCGCACATCGACGGCGATCACCGGTTTGTCGGGCTTGACGCTCGAATCGAGGTCCACCAGGCCGGGAATGGCGTGGATCTTTTCCTGCACGGCGCGCGTCAGGCGGGCCAGCTCCTGCAGGTCGGGGCCTTGCAACGAGAACTCGATCTGCTTTTGCCCGCCCACCGGGTCGAGCAGGCCGACGTGCGTCACCGTGATACCCGGAATCTGGCGCAGCCGCTCGCGCAGCACGCCCGACATCTCGTCCACGCTGCGGTGACGCTGTTTGCGATCGACCAGGCGCACATACACGCTGGCGTAAATTTTGCCCTGCGTGCTGCCTGTGTTGATGGTGGACAGCGTGTAGCGCACCTCGGGCAAATCGCGTACCACGGCCTCGACCTGGCGTGTCTTGGCCTCGGTGGCCTCGATGGAGGCGCCCACCGGCACGTAGAAGTTGATGGAGGTCTCCGAGAAGTCGGCCTTGGGCACGAACTCGGTGCCCAGCAGCGGCACCATGACCACGCTGAGCACAAAGATGCCCAGGGCCAGCGCCAGGGTTTTGAGCTTGTGCACCAGCGCCCAGCCGAGCACCTTCTGGTAGCCCTGGGCCAGGCGCTCGGTGGCGTCGTCGAACCAGCCTGTCACGCGGCCGATGGTTCGGCCGTAAAAGCTGCGGTCTTCCGTGCGCTTGCCGTGGGCGTGGATGCTCGGGTCTTCCCAGATGGACGAGAGCATGGGGTCGAGCGTGAA
>JAUYGP010000174.1 GCA_030690515.1 Giesbergeria sp. | reverse complement strand
GCCACGCTGGAAGATGCCACGCAAGCCCTGGCCAAGGGTACGGAGGCCTTTGCGGCACAGCGCATGAACCGCGGCATTCGCCAGGCGCTGGCGGGCAAGAACGTCCAGACCCTCTAACATTCACTACACGCCATGCCCGTTATCAAAATCCTGCCCCACCCTGAGTATTGCCCCGCAGGCACCGAGATCACCGCCCCCGTGGGCACCTCGATCTGCGAAGCCTTGCTGGAGCACCACATCAACATTGAGCACGCCTGTGACATGAGTTGTGCCTGCACGACCTGCCATGTCATCGTGCGCGATGGTTTCTCTTCGCTCAATGAAGCCGAAGAAGAAGAGGAAGACCTGCTCGACCGCGCCTGGGGCCTGGAGCCGCAGTCGCGCCTGAGCTGCCAGGCCATACTGACAGCCCGGGATGTGACCATAGAGATTCCCAAATACTCGATCAACCACGCCAAGGAAAACCACTGATGGTTGTTGACCCCCACGCTCATCACTGCGCGTATTCACTGCCTCCTGAGCGGGCGTACGCCCTCCCTGGGATGGCTCGGCGGAGTGCATGATGCGCCAGATCGTTCTGGACACGGAAACCACGGGCCTGTCGGCAGAAGGCGGTGACCGGATCATCGAGATTGGTTGTGTCGAACTCGTGGCCCGCAAGCTGACGGGGAACAACAAGCACTTCTACCTGAACCCAGGGCGCGACAGCCACGAGGATGCGCTCAAGGTGCACGGCATCAGCAACGAATTCTTGCGCGACAAGCCCCGCTTTCAGGCTGTGGCCGACGAGCTGCTCGACTACCTGCAGGGCGCTGAGATCATCATCCACAACGCGGCGTTCGACGTCAGTTTTCTTAACAAGGAACTGGAGCTGTCGGGTCGGCCCGCGTTCCGCACCCACGTTGCGCAGGTCACTGACACCTTGGCCATGGCCAAGGAGCTGTATCCCGGCAAGCGCAATTCGCTCGACGCACTGTGCGACCGGCTGGGTGTGGACAACTCCAGCCGGACCCTGCACGGCGCGCTGCTGGATGCGGAGCTGCTGGCCGACGTTTATATCAATCTCACTCGCGGCCAAGATGCGCTGCTGATGACCGATGATTCTGCCGGCACTTCCGCAGGGGGTGTGCTTGTGCCTGCCATTGATTTGCGCAGCCTGGCGTTGCAGGTTCTCCATGCCAATGCACAGGAGTTGGCGG
>JAUYGP010000173.1 GCA_030690515.1 Giesbergeria sp. | reverse complement strand
ACCACGGAAATGGTTTTTTTGCGACGCGCCAGCGCCTGCATGCGGGCTGCACGCAAGCGCTCGGAAATATCGTATGGCAACTCACTGGCACCCTCGGTCAGCCGAGCTGTGACACGCCGGGCAAAACGGTCGGCAGGTAGTTCGTGCAACGGAGTATGTGACGTGTTCATAGGTGGATTCCTTTGGCCTTGAGCGCCTTGCTGAGAGCCTGGACGGCACGAAAACAGTGGGTTTTGACGCTGCCTTCGGAGCAGCCCATTGCGACTGCCGTTTCTGCTACATCCATTTCCTCCCAGTAACGCATCAGGAATGCTTCCCGTTGACGTGGTGGTAGTTCCAGGATTTGAAGTTCAATATCTCGCAGGGTTTGTCCCCGGCGTGCCAGGTCTTCGGCGCTTTGGGCCTGCTCGCCGCCTTCGGGGCCGCTCCAGGCTTCCAGTAGGTCGAAATCGCCACCGCCGTCGCTATCGCTCTCGAAATCGCTCATGTGCGAGAACAGCGCATTGTGCGTCTTTTGCCGCCGGAACCAGTCCAAGGTGCAATTGGACAGGATGCGCTGAAACAGCATGGGTAGCTCGTTCGCAGGCTTGTCACCATAGTGCTCGGCCAGTCGCATCATGCTGTCTTGCACGATGTCCAGAGCTGATTCCTCGTTGCGTACGTGGTACATCGAGCGCTTGAAGGCGCGCTTTTCCACACTGTGCAGGAAATCCGAGAGTTCTTTTTCGGTGGCCAAAGGGGTGGGGCAGGGGCTTGTGCGGTACGGACTGCGCTGCAGCGGGGAGTGTGCGCAAATCGCCTTTGATTATCGCATCGGAGCGGATTTTTTACGCCTTCTGCGCATTTTCTTTGTTGCAGTGCGATAATCGTCGCCTGCAAACATAAAGGCAAACGGGTCACGGTCCGGCGCGGCAATCTTCACGCCCATGTCCTTGGCCTCAAGTTCCAAGCTGGCTCCACAAGAGTCCACGCAAGGAGCACCCAAGGTTTTTCGTCAGAGAAAATCACAAAGGTTCATCATGGAAATCACCAAGGCCGAAATCGCTTCGGCAGCCGCTGCGCAACACGATTCCGCTTCGCAGGAACTCATGGGTTCCGAAATTCTCGTCAAGGCCTTGCAGGCCGAGGGCGTGCAATATATCTGGGGCTATCCCGGCGGCGCTGTTCTCTATATCT
>JAUYGP010000166.1 GCA_030690515.1 Giesbergeria sp. | reverse complement strand
CGGGCCGCAGCGGCGCCGTCGATCACGCGGTGGTCCCAGCTCAGGCTGAGCGGCAGCACGAGGCGCGGTGCGAACTGCTTGCCGTCCCATTTCGGTTCAATGCTGCTTTTGCAGACACCCATGATGGCCACTTCGGGCGCGTTGATGATGGGCGTGAAGTAACGCCCGCCAATGCCACCCAGCGAGCTGATGGAGAAGCAACCGCCACTCATCTCGGCCGGGGCCAGTTTGCCGTCGCGCGCCTTCTTGGCCAGTTCGCCCATTTCCTGGCTAATCTCGAAGATGCCTTTCTTGTCGGCATCCTTGATGACCGGCACCATCAGGCCGTTGGGCGTATCGGCCGCAAAGCCGATGTGGAAGTAGCTCTTGAACACCAGTTGCTCGCCATCGAGCGAGGCATTGAACTCGGGGAACTTCTTGAGCGCAGCCACGGTCGCCTTGATCATGAAGGCCAGCATAGTGACCTTGACACCACTCTTCTCGTTCTCTTTGTTCAGCTGCACGCGGAAGGCTTCCAGGTCGGTGATGTCCGCGTCGTCGTGGTTGGTGACGTGCGGGATGACCACCCAGTTGCGGTGCAGGTTGGCACCGCTGATCTTCTTGATGCGCGAGAGGTCCTTGCGCTCGACGGGGCCGAACTTGGTGAAGTCGACCTTGGGCCAGGGCAGCAGGTTCAGGCCCTCGCCCGATCCACCACCACTGCTGGCGGGCGCCTTGGCGGCGGCAGCGCGCGTTTGCGCGGCGCCGCCCATCACGGCCTTGGTGAAGTTCTGCACGTCGTCCTGGGTGATGCGGCCCTTGGAGCCCGTACCCTTCAATTCGTCCAGCGGAACGCCCAGCACCCGCGCAAACTTGCGCACCGAAGGCGACGCATGGGGCAAGCCCGCGCCCGGCGTGCCGGGCTGGTGGGCTGGCACAGCGGCTACTGCAGCCACCGGCACCGTAGCGGGAACGGCGGCGGGTGCCGGTACCGAAACAGGCGCAGCAGCGGGCACTGCGGCAACCGCTTCTGTTTTAATAGCTTCTTGCGCTTGTACAGCGGGCGCTGGAGCCTGATTTGACGCAGATTCCGTGCACCCCGCCACTTCGAGTGTGAGCACCACCGAGCCCTGCTTGACCTTGTCGCCCACCTGCACGCGCAGGTCCTTGACCACGCCTGCATGGCTCGACGGGATTTCCATCGATGCCTTGTCGGATTCCACCGTAATGAGCGATTGCTCGGCCTTCACCGTATCACCGGGTTTGACCAGCAACTCAATCACGCCTACTTCGTCAAAGTCCCCAATGTCCGGGACCTGGATGTCTACCAATGCCATGTTATGCCTCCTGCCGAGCCGCCTCAAAGGAGGCATGCGCCCCCTTGGGGGGCAGCGAATGAATATGAGCGTGGGGGTTCACCGTTTGTCTCCGGTTCGGGTTATGCGTACAGCGGGTTGATCTTGTCCGCCTGAATGCCATATTTGGCAATGGCCTCGGCCACTTTGGTGGCGGGCACGGTACCTTCTTCGCTCAACGCTTTGAGTGCGGCCACGACGATGTAGTGGCGGTTGATCTCGAAGTGCTCGCGCAACTTGCTGCGGAAATCGCTGCGGCCAAAGCCATCGGTGCCCAGCACCTTGTATGCCCGACCAGCGGGGATGTAGTTGCGGATCTGCTCGGCAAACGCCTTCATGTAGTCGGTCGACGCCACCACCGGGCCGCTGCGGCTAGACAGCTGTTGGGTGGCAAATGGCACACGGGCCGTCTCCAGCGGGTGAAGCAGGTTCCAGCGTTCTAC
>JAUYGP010000140.1 GCA_030690515.1 Giesbergeria sp. | reverse complement strand
GGAGTTGCGTGCACGGACGGATCCGCATGCAGCCCCTGATGTCTGCGTTATGGTCATCAGCCGCGCTCTCAAGGAAACCCTGGAAGGGCGCGTCTATGGCGCCATCACGGAAACCCTGCAGACGGCTGTGGACGAAAGCCTGCCCCAGGAAATGCGCTGGTTGGCCATGTACGACGAACTGCAATGGCCTGAACTACCGCTTTCCTTTGCGCGGCTGTTTGCCGTGGTGGGCGACCGTAGCGAGCAGGCCCGCCGCTGGGTCAATGCAGCCCTGGTATCACACCTTCTCGGGAGCCGCAGCGCAACCCAGGCGGCTTTGCCCCTGGTGTTGATGCTTTCGGGAGGCAAGCTGTCGCTGCGTATGCAGACCATGGCCTGCTATCTACCCGACCTGGAATACGCCACCGCCTTGCTGGTGGCGGCCACCACCGTAGCCGCGCAAAACCTGCCGGCTACTGCTGACTCGGGGCCCGCCACGCTGCCGCCCGGGTAAGGACGGCTGTCGCCTTAATGCGCCTTGGGCGGTGCGTATTTGCCCAGTTCCATCTTGGCAATGGAGGCGCGGTGCACTTCGTCCGGACCGTCGGCAAAACGCAGGGTGCGTGCCTGGGCATACGAAAAGGCCAGCGGGAAGTCATCGCAGACACCGCCGCCGCCGTGCGCCTGCAAAGCCCAGTCGATCACCTCGCAGGCCATGCTTGGGGCCACCACCTTGATCATGGCGATTTCGGTTTTGGCGACCTTGTTGCCGGCCACGTCCATGATCCAGGCGGCCTTGAGCGTGAGCAGACGCGCCATGTCGATCTTGCAGCGTGCTTCGGCAATGCGTTCCTGCGTCACGCCTTGCTGGGCCACCGTCTTGCCGAAAGCCACGCGGCTCATGGAGCGCTTGCACATCAATTCCAGCGCGCGCTCGGCCAAGCCGATCAAGCGCATGCAGTGGTGAATACGCCCGGGGCCAAGGCGCCCTTGGGCAATCTCGAATCCGCGGCCTTCGCCCAGCAAGATGTTGGAGGCAGGCACGCGCACGTTTTCGAACAACACTTCGGCGTGGCCGTGGGGTGCGTCGTCGTAGCCGAACACGTTGAGCGCACGCACAATCTTCACGCCGGGGGTGTCGGCGGGAACCACGATCATGCTTTGTTGCGAATGGCGGGGCGCATCGGGGTTGGTCTTGCCCATGGTGATGAGCACCTTGCAACGCGGATCCATGGCTCCGGAGGTCCACCACTTGCGGCCATTGATGACGTATTCGTCGCCCT
>JAUYGP010000132.1 GCA_030690515.1 Giesbergeria sp. | reverse complement strand
ACCAGAAAGGTGTCTTCCACCCGCTCGCCCAGCGTGCTGACCTTGGCCAGTTGCACGCTCAACCCGTGGCGGGCCAGTACGCGGGCCACCAGGTAGAGCAGGCCGGTGCGGTCGCTGGCGGAAATGCCCAGCAGCCAGCGCTGTGCTTTTTCGTCGGGCCTCAGCGTGACACGGGGTGTGACTGGAAAGCTCTTGACCCGGCGCGAGACCCGCCTGCGCCCCGGTTCGGGCAGGGGGCCGCCCTGCACAATGGCCTGGGTCAGGTCGTTCTCGACCATGTGGGTGAGTTCGCGGTAGTGTCCCTGCAGCTCTGCGCTGACCACCTGGAAGGTGTCGAGCGCGTAGCCATTGTTGGCGGTGTGCACGCGGGCGTCGAGGATGGAGAAGCCCGCCCGGTCGAAATACCCGCAGATGCGTGCAAACAGGTCGCTTTGGTCGGCGGCGTACACCAGCACCTGCAGGCCTTCACCGGCCAGTGACTGGCGCGCGCGCACCACGGGCTGCTGTGAGCCTACGTGGCGCGAGAGGTGGCGGGTGTGCCAGGCGATGTCGGCCGCCTCGTGGCGCATGAAGTAGCCTACGTCCAGCGTTTCCCAGAGTTTTTTGTGGGCCTCAAACGGCAAGGCACTCAGGGCCAGCAGTACCAGGGCCTCGCGTTTGCGGGCCTCGATGAGGGCGGCGGCATCCGGGGCGCGCCCGCCCAGCACGCGCAGCGTGGCGCGGTACAGGTCTTCGAGCAGCTTTCCCTTCCAGGCGTTCCACACCTTGGGGCTGGTGCCCCGGATGTCGGCCACGGTAAGCAGGTACAGCGCTGTCAGGTTGCGTTCGTTGCCCACACGCCGGGCAAACGCGGTGATGACGTCGGGGTCGGACAGATCCTGCTTTTGCGCCACGTTGCTCATGGTGAGGTGTTCGCGCACCAGGAATTCGATGAGCTGCGTGTCGTCCCGCGCCACGCCATGCTGGCGGCAAAAACGCCGCGCCTCGATGGCGCCAATCTGCGAATGGTCGCCGCCGCGCCCCTTGCCGATGTCGTGGAACAGTGCGGCCACAAACAGCACCCAGGGCTTGTCCCAGCCACCGGCCAGTTGCGAGCAAAAAGGGTATTCGTGCGCGTGCTCGGCAATGAAGAAACGCCGCACGTTGCGCAGCACCATCAGGATGTGCTGGTCCACCGTGTAGACGTGGAACAGGTCGTGCTGCATTTGCCCGACGATGCGGCGAAACGGCCACAGGTAGCGCCCGAGCACCGAGGTCTGGTTCATCAGCCGCATGGCGTGGGTGATGCCTGCGGGTTGCTGCAGGATGCGCAGAAAGGCTGCACGGTTGGCGGGGTCGCGCCGGAAGGCGCTGTCCATGACGCCACGCGCGTTGTAGAGCGCCCGCAGCGTGCGCGCCGACAGGTTTTGCAGCCCGGTAGAGCTTTGGTAGAGCAAAAAGGTTTCTAGGATGGCATGCGGGTCGCGCTGGTACAGGTCGTCGCTGACCACATCGATCATGCCGCCCTTGTCGAGAAACCGGTCGTTGATGGGCCGGGGTTGCTGCGTGGGTGGGTCCAGGCGCTCCTCGATGTTGAGCAGCAAAATCTGGCACAACTGCGACACGGCCTTGGCGGCCCAGTAGTAGCGGCGCATCAGGGTTTCGCTGGCGCGCAGGGCTAAGCGTGAGCCGTCTAGCGCCTGTGAGCGGTAGCCCAATGATTCGGCCACGGCGGTCTGCAGGTCGAACACCAGCCGGTCCTCTCGCCTCCCGGCCAGGGCGTGCAGGTGCGCGCGCACCAAAAACAGCACCGCTTCGTTGCGCTTGATCTGGCGCACCTCAAACGGCGTGGCCAGGCCGCTGTCGGCCAGCTCCTGCCAGGTGCGGCCCAGGCCCGCGGCGCGTGCCACCCACAGAACAAGGTGCAGGTCGCGCAGGCCACCTGGGGATTCCTTGCAGTTGGGTTCCAGCGCGTACGGGGTGTTTTCGTAGCGGGTGTGGCGCTGGCGCATTTCCAGCGTCTTGGCGACCAGAAAGTTGTGGGGATTGAGTTGTGCACCAAACTGGTGCTCAAAACGGGTGAACAGGTCGGCATCGCCGCACACCCGGCGGGCTTCGAGCAGGGATGTCTGCACCGTGACGTCGCCTGCGGCTTCGCTCAGGCATTGCTGCACGGTGCGCACGCTGGAGCCAATCTCCAGCCCCGCGTCCCAGCAGTTGCGGATGAATTCCGCCACCGGGCCGCGCACGGCGTCCGCGTCGGCCAGTGCATTGGGCAGCAGCACCAGGACATCCACGTCGG
>JAUYGP010000124.1 GCA_030690515.1 Giesbergeria sp. | reverse complement strand
CCAGGTCGCCGCCGTGGCGCGCGCGCATGGCGCCATCACCGTGGCCGACAACACCTTCTGCACACCCTGCCTGGTGCGCCCGCTGGAGTTGGGCATCGACCTGGTGCTGCACTCCATGACCAAATATCTGGGCGGCCACGGCGACGCCACCGGTGGCCTGGTGGCGGGCTCCGAGGCGCTGGTGGGCGCCGTGCGCAAGACCGGCCTGGGCCATGTGGGCGGCAACCTGGCGCCACAAGAGGCGTTCCTGTTCCTGCGCGGCATCAAAACCCTGCCGCTGCGCATGGCCGCCCACTGCGAGGGGGCGGCTGCCGTGGCGCACTATCTATCCACGCACCCCGCCGTGCGCGCCGTGCACTACCCCGGCCTGCCGGGCCACCCCCAGTACGCACTGGCACAGCGCCAGTTGCAGGGCGGGTTTGGCGGCATGGTGAGCTTTGAGTTGGCCCAGGGCGAGCGCGTGGCCGCCGCAGCCGTACTCAACCGCCTGCGCATGTTTACCCAGGCCGTATCCCTGGGCGACGTGGACAGCCTGGCCTGCCACCCGGCCAGCACCACGCACAGTTTTGTCTCTGCCGAGGCCCGGGCTGCAGGCGGCGTCACCGAAGGGCTGATCCGGCTCAGCGTGGGGATTGAGCATCCGGAGGATTTGATTGCCGACCTCAACCGGGCCTTGGTCCCGTGAATCTGAGAAGGTGGCGGTACGTGAGTGCTTTGTTGCACAAACCAGAAGCGAGCCGAGATAACCCCAACCCCAGACGCAGCTACGCCACAGCAGGCACAGGCACCGTTGCCGGGCGCCCAAGTTGTGTGAAGCGGTTGAGCAAAGCCACCCGCACATGCAGTTCTGTGACCTGGCGCTCAAACGTTCGCGCCATCACCCGCTCGCCCAAGCGCTTGAAGCAATGCATCTTGGTTTCCACCAGGCTTCTTCGGTGATAACCGCTCCACTTCTTCCAGATCCGGCGCCCCAGCCTTTGGCAAGCTCGCAGGGCTTCGTTGCGCCCGCCCGCTCCCTCCAGCGTTTGTCTCCAAGGCCTTGCATTCTTGCGCGGGGGAATCACCGCCTGCGCACCTCTTTGCGCTATCGCCGCGTGGCACCCCTTTGTGTCGTAGGCTCCATCCCCACCGACACTTGCCACCGGCTCATCGAGCGGTATCTGGGCCAACAGTTCGGGCAGCATGGGGGCATCGCCCACGCTGTTGTCTGTGACTTCAATGGCCCGAATCTCCAGCGTGTGGGCATCAATGCCCAGGTGCACCTTGCGCCATTGCCGCCGATATTCGGCTCCGTGCTTCTTGCGTTTCCATTCCCCTTCACCCAGGAACTTGATGCCCGTACTGTCCACCAGCAAATCCAGCGCTGTGGCGCTGCGCTGGTAAGGAAGCTGCACCTGCAGCGTCTTCTGACGGCGACTGATGGTGCTGAAATCGGGAACCCGCCAATTCAGCCCCGCCAGACGCAGCAGGCTCTGAATCAGTCCCAGGCTCTGGCGCAGTGCCAAGCCAAACAGGCACTTGATGCTCAGGCAAAACTGGATGGCCGCATCCGTGAACGTCTGCTGGCGACCCCGTTTGCCACTGGCAGGTGCGTACCACTGCATGTCTTTGTCCAGCCAGATCGTCAGCGCCCCTCTGACCTTGAGTGCGGCGTTGTACGCAGCCCAGTTGGTGGTCTTGTAGCGGGTCTTAGGCCCCTGGGATTCACTCATTCGCCGAGGTTACCAGCGCAATGGGGCTGGTTTGTGCAACAAAGCCCCGCCATGTAGAAAGAAGCATGTGCGACATCTGTGCGTTTTGGACTTAATTCAGGAAAATTTCTGAAAAATTGGATTCAGCGTGAACAAATGTGGAGGTAGCTCCAATCGCGCTGTGCTGCGGTGAGCCTAGGGAAACGCTGATCAATCACCGCTTCGCGCAGGCCAACATGTGCAAGCCGTTAACCTTTTCTGTTGAAAACAATATTTCGCACCTTTGGCTGACCGTTTCATTAGAGTGTTGATGAAATCGGGCCTCTTCGGAGGCCCGATGCTTTTGTCAGTCGCCGAGGCTGTCGGTTAAGTCCAGTCCATGAATCACGTGGGCCACATCGCAGGCCATCGAGATGATCTGGCCGATCGTTTGCCTGCTGTGGTTCGTGCTCATCCACCAACCCGAGTCCAACTTCACCGAGCCCAAGTCCGGCCGGTCCCGGTAGAGCTCGCCAGCGTCCCGTGCCAGATACCGGCGAGTCCTTCCATGCTTGGGCAGTCCGGCAAACCGCTCCGCGAACGTGGGGTCCCGCTTGATGAACAGGTCGAACACTTGCCTGAGCGTGTCGATGGCATTGCGGGCGGGGTGGAACTGGCCCTCGAACGAGAAGCCAATCTGTCCAAGCGGGGCTGTGGCGCGTTGCTGAGATTCGGCCCGAAGTGGCGGTGCGTATGCGGGTTGGACAACCGCCTTTGAGGCCACGGGAGGCGTGGGCTGGGGCCTCGGCATGGGTTGAGCCGATGGCCTGGCCTGAGGCTGCTGGGCCGCACGGCCCGCCATGCTCTCCTTCAAGAAGGCCGCCACCATGTCCGGCCCGGGCTTGAACCCGCACAGGCTCTCCACGCGGTCGGCGACGATCTCTCGTCCTCGTCCATGATGATCTGGCGCCATGCCGTGGGCAATGCGGCCAGCATCTGCCGATCCTTGGATACGTTGCGGTAGTCGTCGCGTGCGGACTGTATGGCCGCTCCCGAGGCCACGGCCGAGTGCAGCAGATACCGCTCCAACCGCTCGGCGCACTCCTTGACATCCCGGTCGACGATGTCGAGCTTGTAGATCCGCCGTTCGTCGTAGGCCCCCTGCTCGCCGGGAAGGTAGAAGTTCCACTCGCGGCCATCGGTCAAGATCGCCATCGGCACGCCGTCGTGATAGGCGTATTCGAACAACTGACGCTCCGCACCGTCGCTCTGGCCAATCTGCTTGACCTCGATGAAGGCGATCGGCTTGCTTGGCGGGCTGCACAGGGCGAAGTCGACCCGCCTGCCGCTCAGCGAGTATTCCGGCCAGACCGCGTCGGTGTTGTATGCGGGCCACCCGAGTTCGACAGCAACCGCTGCAAGTTTTTGATTTGCTTGAAGTGGCTGCCTGAATTTGTCACTACAGCAAGGCTTTGTTGCACAAACCAGCCCCATTGCGCTGGTAACCTCGGCGCATGAGTGAACCCCAAGGGCCTAAGACCCGCTACAAGACCACCAACTGGGCTGCGTACAACGCCGCACTCAAGGTCAGAGGGGCGCTGACGATCTGGCTGGACAAAGACATGCAGTGGTACGCACCTGCCAGTGG
>JAUYGP010000045.1 GCA_030690515.1 Giesbergeria sp. | reverse complement strand
CCTGCACCGCTGCCGCCGTACTGCCCGGCACAGAGCAGCGCGCCCCCACCCAGCGGGCGATGGTGCGGAACATGCTGCCCACGTCCAGTGGCTTGGCAATGTAGTCGTCCATGCCGGTGGCCAAAGCGCGCTCCCGGTCACCGGCCATGGCATTGGCCGTCATGGCAATCACGGGCAGATTGCGCATCGCCGGATCGGTGCGGATACGCCGCGTGGCCTCGTAGCCGTCCATCACGGGCATTTGGCAGTCCATCAGCACGCAGTCGAAGTGGACATCACGCTCCAGCCATTCCAGCGCCTCCTGGCCGTTCGTCGCCAACTCGACCTGCATACCGGCATGGCGCAGCAGCTCCAGGGCCAGCTCCTGGTTCAGTTCGTTGTCTTCCACCAGCAGCACACGGGCACCTGCCAACTGCTGCATGGCCGCCTGCGCGTCCTGCCCGATGAGGCCTGCCTGGTGTTCCATCAGCCCCTTGTGGTCCAGCGTGCGGCCAATGGCATCGAGCAACTGGCCCGCCATGACCGGTTTGGTGAGCACCGAGCGCAGCGCCACACCGCGCCGCTCGGCCTCGCCCAAGGCTTCTTCACGGCCATAGGCGGTGACCATGATGGAGGCAGGCACATGGAGCAGATCGTGTGCGTGCAGGTGCCTCAGGGTCTCAATGCCGTCCATCTGCGGCATCTTCCAGTCGATCAGCACCAGGCTGTAGGGCCGGTGCTCTTGCTCGGCTTGGGCCACGGCGACCAGGGCTGCCGCGCCATCAATGACTGTGTCCACTTGCAGACCCAGGCTGCCGGCAATGCTGGCGGTGATCTCGCGTGCGCAGGCGTTGTCGTCCACGACCAGCACCCGCATGGCCTGGAGCGTTTCACGGTCCAGGCGAGGGATGGCAACGGCCATGTCCTGAAGGCCGAAACGTGCCGTGAAGTGAAACTCCGAGCCTTGCCCAGGCGTGCTGACCACCCAGATACGCCCTCCCATCTGTTCAGCCAGATTGCGTGAAATGGCCAGGCCCAGTCCCGTGCCGCCGTAGCGGCGCGTAGTGGAGCTGTCGGCCTGGCTGAAGGGCTGGAAGAGCTTGGCGCATTGCTCGGGCGTCATGCCAATGCCGGTGTCGCGCACCCGAAAGTGCAGTTCCACCCCCTGCGCATCTTCAGCCACTTTTTCGATGTCAATCACCACCTCACCGTGTTCGGTGAACTTGACGGCGTTGTTGCCCAGGTTGACCAGAATCTGCCCCAGGCGCAGCGGGTCGCCCACCAGGCCTGCCGGAATATCCGGGGCCACATGGAAGAGCAGTTCCAGCCCCTTGTCTTCGGTCTTGAGGCCAATCAGGTTGGCGAGATGGTCCATCACCTCATCGAGCTGGAACCCGGTCTGCTCGATGACCATCTTGCCCGCTTCGATCTTGGAGAAATCGAGCACATCGTTGATGAGGCCGAGCAGGCCCACCGCCGATCGGTGCGCCTTTTCCACATAGTTGCGCTGGCGGGCATCGAGCGAGGTTTGCAGCGCCAGGTGCGACATGCCAATGATGGCGTTCATGGGCGTGCGGATTTCATGGCTCATGTTGGCCAAAAAGTCGCTTTTGGCGCGGGTGGCTTCTTCGGCCACATGGCGCGCCTCGGCCATGGCCCGTTCGGCGGCCTTGCGCTCAGCGATATCCTCGAACACCCAGATGGTCACCTTGCGGTGGTCAGAAGAGTGGATGGCCCGCCCGGACACCTGGGCGACAAAAGCACCGCCGTCCTTGCGGGCGAACTCCCATTCCATGTTCACATCCTTGCCCGTAGCCAGCAAGGGACCGACCAGGGCGCCAAAGCGCGCGTAGTTGTCCTGCGAGTGGTACATGATGTGGCCCGGCTGGCCCACCATCTCTTCGGGTTCAAAGCCCAGTTGTTCGCAAATGCGCCGGTTGACGCGCAGGATCACCCCGTCTGCGGTGTAGATGATGCCGTTGGGAGCGTTGTCAAAAATCGTTTGCTGCTCATCGAGCAGCTTGCGATTGTGGGCCTCGCTGTCGCGCAGGCTCGCCTCGGCCATCTTTTGGTCGGTGATGTCCTGGTTGATCCCGACCAGACGGCGCGGCCGGCCGTTCGGGTCGCGCAGGGCGGCGTCGCCCGTATCCTGAATCCAGCGCCACTGTCCCGAGCGGGTGCGCATGCGAAACACGGAATGGTGCTCCTGCACCTCGTTGTCCAAAAAAAGCTGCAGCCGCTGCTGCACGTCCGGCAGGTCATCGGGGTGAATCAGATCGCGCCAGCACGCC
>JAUYGP010000115.1 GCA_030690515.1 Giesbergeria sp. | reverse complement strand
GGCGGCGTTCGTGGGGCATGGCAGGTGCGGTGCAGGACTGTAGAGAAGCCCATGCTACACGCATGAGCCTTGTTCATGGGCGTTTTGCTGGCGCTCTTGCGCCGATCCTTGGCGCGCAAATGGTGTGCTGTCAGCTCAGCTGGAGCCCAGCTCTTGCCGGGTGCGCATGAAATTACTATCAATATGGTAGCTTTCGGCGCTTACTGGGTAAGCGTCAGAGTCACTTTTTGTTGAAATTTAAGAGTTGGGGAAGCGCGCCGTGAGACGTTGCCCTCTCAGGGGCGAGGGTGCCTACCATTCAGGCGGTTGTGGATACAGATCATGGCCATAGGGCGAAGCCTCGCGCTACACTTGAAACCAGCCATGCGCGTCTGCCTGATTCAGGGCGCAACCTGTTTTCATCAACCCAAGGAGAGTTTCGATGTTCAAGCACATTCTGGTCCCCGTGGACGGTTCCCCTACCTCCATGCTCGCGGTATCCAAGGCAGCAGGCTTGGCCAAGGCTTTTGACAGCGCTGTCACGGTGTTGTATGTGATCGATCCGTATCCATTCACAGGTGTGGGTGCTGATTTTGCCTACGGCCAGGCCCAGTACCTCAGCGCGGCGACGGCCGAGGCGAACACCGCGCTAGATGCAGCCAAAATGGCCATGCTGGATGCCGGGGTGCAGGCGAACACCGTGGTGGGAGAGGGTCATGCCGTGCAGGAAGGGATCTCGCGGGCGCTGGAGAGTACCGGTGCTGATCTGCTCGTCATGGGTTCCCATGGCCGTCGCGGCATTGAAAAACTAGTGCTTGGAAGCGTTACGCAGCGCGTTCTGGGGCTGGTGCGTGTGCCGGTGCTGGTGGTGCGCGACTGACTGCCGAATTGCAGCAAAGCAAAAAGGCGCCAACGGCGCCTTTTTTTTTCCTAGAAACGGTAGTTGGATGAGCACGCCGGTGCCGTGATCTGGGAGCCAAGCAAGACGAGACGACGCGGCGGGCTCCTGCCCGCGAGGAGGAACAACGCCGCATGGCGCCCAGAGCGCGGTGCTGGCGGGTGCATAGCGCTCCCACCCATCAGTTGAACGTCATTGGAGCCATCAGCGATAGCTTTCATGCGGCTTGGCAAGAGATACGAAGCGGTCAACTGCCGTTTTTAGGTTTATGGGGCGCCCACTGCGTCCGTCAGTACAGGCACATCTCGATAGCGCTGTGGCAGCAAGGTCTGCAGGTTCCGCAGTTTGGGTGCATCGTAGGTGGCGATGTAGAGGGCGTAGGGATTGTTGCTTGCGTAATCCTGGTGCCCCGACTCAGCGCGGTAGAACGCCGTGAGTGGCACGACCTCTGTTGCAATGGGCGCGCCCAGCACGGCGGCAGCATCGAGCTGCGCGATATAGGCCCGGGCCAGGTTGCGCTGCACGTCGTCCGTGTAGAACACGGCAGAGCGGTACTGCGGCCCCATATCCGGCCCCTGGCGGTTGCGTTCTGTGGGGTTGTGCGCCACTGAGAAAAAGACCTGCAAAATTTCACCCAGCGTGATCTGCTGCGGATCGTAGGTCACCTGCACAGCTTCCGCATGGCTGGTGCTGCCACTGCTGACCGCCGGGTAGTTGGCGTGGTCTGGTGCACCACCGGTATAGCCCGAAACGGCATTGAGTACCCCGCGGGTGTGTTGAAACACCGCTTGCACCCCCCAGAAGCAGCCGCCGGCCAGCACCACACTGGCGGGCGTCGCGCCTAGCGGCGCCGCTACTGAGGGGCCCGAAGGTGCCGGTAGCAGTTGCGCAGGCTGCGACCGTGCGGCAAAGGCCGCATACAGCAACGCCAGCACCACCAGCACGGCGCCCAGTGCGATCAGGCGCGGGGTGCGTAGACTTTCGGGCGGTGTAGTGGTCGTGGGGTGTGGTGCAGGCATCAGCGTGCGATCAGATGCGCTCGAAAATTGCAGCAATGCCCTGGCCGCCACCAATGCACATGGTCACAAGGGCGTATCGGCCCTGGATGCGTTGCAGTTCGCACAGTGCCTTCACGGTGATGAGTGCACCGGTAGCGCCGATGGGGTGGCCCAGCGAGATGCCCGAGCCGTTGGGGTTGACCTTCGCCGGGTCCAGTCCCAGGTCACGCGTGACCGCGCAGGCCTGGGCAGCGAAGGCTTCGTTGGCTTCGATCACATCCAGGTCCTGAACGGTCAGGCCCGCCTTCTTGAGTGCCAGTTGTGTGGCGGGCACCGGGCCAATGCCCATGTACTTGGGGTCTACACCGGCGTGGGCATAGGCCACGAGGCGGGCCAGAGGCTTGGCACCACGGGCCTGGGCCGCACCAGCTTCCATCAGTACCACGGCAGCCGCGGCATCGTTGATGCCCGAGGCGTTGCCCGCCGTGACCGTACCGTTTTCCTTGATAAAGACGGGCTTGAGTTTGCTGAAATCGTCCATGGTGGCGTTGGGACGGAAGTGCTCGTCGGTGGCGTACTGCACGTCACCCTTTCTGCTCTTGAGCGTGACAGGCACGATCTGATCTTTGAACAAGCCGTTTTGCGTGGCGCGCTCGGCGCGGTTGTGGCTCTCTACGGCCAGCCGGTCCTGGTCTTCGCGGGTGATGCCCCACTTGGCGGCGATGTTCTCGGCTGTGACCCCCATGTGGATGTTGTGAAAGGGGTCGTGCAGCGCCCCCATCATCATGTCCACCATCTTGGTGTCGCCCATGCGGGCGCCCCAGCGCATGTTCAAGCTGGCGAAGGGTGCGCGGCTCATGTTCTCGGCACCCCCGCCAATGGCCACGTCGGTATCGCCCAGTTGAATGCTTTGCGCTGCTGAAATGATGGCTTGCAGGCCCGAACCGCACAGGCGGTTTACGTTGAAGGCGGGGGTGTTCTCGCCACAGCCACCGTTGATGGCTGCCACGCGCGAGAGGTACATGTCCTTGGGCTCGGTGTTGACCACATGGCCGAACACCACATGGCCCACGTCTTTGCCCTGCACGTGGGCACGTGCGAGCGATTCGCGGACGACGAGCGCGCCGAGTTCGGTGGGTGGCACGTCTTTAAGGCTGCCACCAAAGGTGCCAATAGCGGTGCGCACGGCGCTGACGACGACGATTTCACGGGTCATGGTTCAATCCTCTTTAAGGTAAAAAATGGGTCTAACGCAATATGGGTGATCGCTAGTAGCTATCAAAAACAAAGTGATCGCGGGTCAAGCATCGCGTACATCGGCGACGGGCCGGGCGCCGAAATCTGGCCGACCTAGCCAGGCCAGAACCCGGGTAGCGGCATCCTGCGCGCTACTGAGCATGCCGCTACGCTGCAGTTGAGCGAAATTCTGCACGTCTGGAAAGGCATCAGGGTGGGCCGAGCGCAATTGTGCTTGCATGTCGGTGTCGATCACGCCTGGCGCCAGGGAACAAACCCGGGCGCCCTGGGGTTTGCGTTCTTCGTCCAGTGCCATGCAGCGCGTGAAATGGTCCATGCCCGCCTTGGCTGCGCAGTAGGCGGCCTGCGATGCCATGGCGCGGCGGCCCAGGCCAGAGGAGATGTTCAGCACCTTGCGGGGCATGTTCCAGCCTTCGGTGGCGCCCAGGAAGGCCGCGCACAGCAGCATAGGAGCTTCCAGCCCCACGCGCAGCGCCAGGGCCAAGTCGCCCGGAACGCTGGCGGAAAGCGGGGCAATGGGTGGCATGACGCCTGCGTTGTTGATGAGGGTGGCGCTGGCAAAACGGTCTGCGGCGGCTGTCTGTAGCCAGTCGCGCAGCTGCTGGGCAACCGGTTCGGCATGGGTCAGATCCAGCTCCCATTGCACAAGCGTGGCGCCTTGGGCGGTGGATTCGCGGGCCAGAAGGGCGTTGGCCGTGCGGGAGATGCACAGCAGCGTGTTCCCGGATTGCAGCAACTGGTGCGCCATGGCCAAACCCATGCCGCGCGAGGCTCCTGTCAGGATGGTGAGGTGTTGAGGCATGGCGCAATAGTACGCCTCTTGTCACGCGGTACGCTGTATAGGACGGCCGTGCTACCCGTGCCGGTTTTCAGGGAAAACACAGGGGTTTACCGAGCGTGCACAGCCCTTGGATCTGGGGTGGCCTCCTAGTGTCCAGAGTTAAAAGTTTGTTTCATAAAGATGCCGAGAATCGCCGCCATGCTGCGTTGCAAATCCTCGCGATAGCAACGGCTATCGCTGCGGTTTGCGCCTTGCCTGACGACGATTTCGATATCTTTTTTTCTTCAACCAACTTCC
>JAUYGP010000085.1 GCA_030690515.1 Giesbergeria sp. | reverse complement strand
GCACCGCTGGGCCAGCCTGGGCGACGCCGTGCGCTGGATCACCCAGGCCAGTGGCGTGGCCGTGATTGCCCACCCGGCGCGCTACCGCCTGAGCGCCAACGAGGAGTTTGCGCTGTTCTCCGAATTCAAGCAGCACGGGGGCCAGGCGGTGGAGGTGGTCACGGGCAGCCACTCGGCGGCCGAGGCCGTGAGCTACGCCACCATGGCGCAGGAATTCGGCCTGGCGGCTTCGCGCGGCAGCGATTTTCACAGCCCCGACGAATCCCATACCGACCTGGGCACACTGCCCCCGCTGCCTGCCCATGTCCAACCCGTCTGGGATTTGCTGTCAGAACGCATCCAGCCAGCTCTCTGACCCCGCACCATGGCCCAGTATTTCGAAGTTCACCCAGAAAACCCCCAGCCGCGCCTGCTCAAGCAGGCCGCCGCATTGCTGCAAAAAGGCGGTGTGGTGGCCGTGCCCACCGATTCGAGCTACGCCTTGGTATGCCACCTGGACGACAAGAACGCCGCCGATCTGCTGCGCCGGATCCGCCAAGTGGACGACAAGCACCACCTCACCCTGTTGTGCCGCGACCTGTCAGAACTGTCGAACTATGCCCGCGTAGACAACCGCCAGTACCGCCTGCTCAAGCTGGCCACGCCCGGTGCCTATACCTTCATCCTGGAAGCGACCAAGGAAGTGCCCCGCCGCGTGAGCCACCCCTCGCGAAAGACCATCGGCCTGCGGGTGCCTGAACACAAGGTGCTGCAAGAACTACTGGCCCTGCACGGCGCGCCGCTGCTGGCGACCACCCTCATTCCGCCTGGCGAGACCGAACCGCTCAACGACGCACAAGAAATCCGCGCGCAATTTGAACATGCCCTGGCCGCCGTGGTGGACGCCGGCGCCTGTCCCTCAGCCTCCACCACGGTGATCGACCTCACGCCCATGGGCAACGGCGGCGACCCCGAGGTGGTGCGCACCGGGCGCGGCAGCCTGCAAGCGCTGGGGCTGTGATCGCCCCGCGGGGCGGCAACGCTTGCGTGTCTGAGACAATCGGCGGGTGGACATCTCCAATCTCATCCAAACCGTTCTGATCTACGCCCTGCCGGTGCTGTTTGCCATCACCGTGCACGAGGCGGCCCATGGCTACGCGGCGCGCCACTTTGGCGACAACACCGCTTACCAGATGGGGCGTATCACCCTCAACCCGCTCAAGCACATCGACCCGGTCGGCACCATTCTGATGCCGCTGCTGCTGTACTTTGCCACCTCGGGCGCCTTCCTGTTCGGCTATGCCAAGCCTGTACCGGTGAATTTTGGCAACCTGCGCAACCCCAAGCAGCACATGGTGTGGGTGGCGCTGGCGGGGCCGGCGTCCAACTTTGTGCAGGCGGTGCTGTGGGCCGTGTTTTTGGTAGCGTTGGTGGGTATGGGTGTGAATGAACCCTTTTTCATGGAAATGGCGCGTGCCGGGGTGCTGGTCAACCTGGTGATGTGGGCCTTCAACCTGTTCCCGCTGCCGCCGCTTGATGGCGGGCGCATTCTGGTCGGCCTGCTGCCCTGGAAGCAGGCCCACATGGTCTCGCGCATCGAGCCCTGGGGCTTCTTCATCGTGATGGGCCTGGTCATTGCCGGGGTGGTGGGCACGCTGTGGCTGCGCCCCCTGATGAGCCTGGGCTACAGCGCCATCAACCTGTTGATCACACCGCTCACGGCGCTGCTGAAATGAAACACCCCCTGAGTCGCCTTCGGCGCCTTCCCCCTCTCTCGCCGCGCTGCGCGATGCGGGAGGGGGACGCCCCCAGCGCTGCGGGGCGGCCCTTGCGCGGGGACGCTGGCCTGGGTAGCGCCGGTTGCATGCGCCCCGCACGGTACGCGATACCGTGCAAAAACACATTTGCCTGTTCCCTTCTTTCCTGCTGACACCGTTCCCATGAGCACCACGCGCTTTCTCACCGGCATCACCACCACGGGCACGCCCCACCTGGGCAACTTCGTCGGCTCCATCCGCCCCTCGGTAGCGGCCAGCTTGCGCCCTGGCGTGCAAAGTTTTTACTTTTTGGCCGACTACCACGCGCTCATCAAATGCGAAGACCCGGTGCGCATCCAGCGCTCCACGCTGGAGATTGCAGCGAGCTGGCTGGCAGCGGGGCTTGATCCTGAGAAGGTCACGTTCTACCGCCAGTCGGACATCCCCGAAATCCCCGAACTCACCTGGCTGCTGACCTGCGTGACCGGCAAGGGCCTGCTCAACCGCGCCCATGCCTACAAGGCCAGCGTGGACAAGAACCACGAAGCGGGCCGCGAAAGCGACGACGGCGTGACCGCGGGCCTGTTCATGTACCCGGTACTCATGGCCGCCGACATTTTGATGTTCAAGGCGCACAAGGTACCCGTGGGACGCGACCAGGTGCAGCACATCGAGATGGCACGCGACATGGGCGCAAGTTTCAACCACCTCTATGGCGAGCACTTTGTGCTGCCCGAGGCGGTGATCGACGACAACGTGGCCACCCTGCCCGGCCTGGACGGCCGCAAGATGAGCAAGAGCTACGACAACACGATTCCGCTGTTCTCCTCGCGGGCGCAGTTGCAAAAGCTCATTGGCGGCATCGTCACCGACTCGCGCGCGCCGGGCGAGTCCAAGGACACCGAAGGCTCGGCCCTGTTCCAGATCTACCAGGCCTTTGCCACGCCCGAAGAAACAGCTGCGCTGCGCCAACAGTACGCCGATGGCATTGCCTGGGGCGAGGCCAAGCAGGTGCTGCTCGAACGGGTGGACCAGGTGATTGCCCCGATGCGTGAGCAGTACGAGGCGCTCATCAACGACCCCGCGCGCATCGAACAAACGCTGCTGGCAGGCGCCGAACGCGCACGCCAAGCGGCCACCCCCTTCCTGCGCGAACTGCGCTCGGCCGTGGGCCTGCGCAGCCTGGTGCAAGCCAGCAGCGCCAAGGCGGCAAAAGCTACGAAGGCCGCCCTGCCCAGCTTCAAGCAATACCGCGAGAAAGACGGCAAGTTCTACTTCAAGTTCGTAGCATCTGATGGCCGCCTGCTGCTGCAAAGCACGGGTTTCGATGCCCCCAAAGAGGCCGGTCAGGCCATTGCGCAATTGCAGCAAAGCCCTGATGCCCTACAGGCGCTGGCTGCGCGGCTGGCCCCGGTAGAGGGCGTGACGCCCGCCGACGTAAGCGCCGCGCTGCAGGCACTGGCCGACGCCGCTGCCGCCTAAATTGCAGGGCGGCCAACTGTCAAACGTTTGACACGATAAAAGCCCGCTCCACAGCGACAATCAGCGCCATGGAATGGGATTACCCGCACCCCTTTACGCTGCCCGTCACGCCGTTCGCGCAAGACATCGACGGCCTGAACCACACCAACAACGCGGTGTACGTGCAGTGGTGCGAAAAAGTGGGCTGGGCCCACTCCGAGGCCCTGGGCCTGGGCATGGCGGACTACCTGCGCCTGGACCGCGCCATGGCGATCCGCAAGGCCGAATACGACTACGTGCTGCCGTCATTGCAGGATGAAGCGCTCACCCTGGGCACCTGGATCACCGCCAGCGACGGCAAGCTGACCATGGAGCGGCGCTTTCAGATTGTGCGCAACAGCGACCAGGCCACCATCCTGCGCGGCCGCTGGGACCTGGTCTGCATCGAGGTGGGCAGCGGCAAGCCACGGCGCCTGCCGCCGGAGTTCTGCCAGATCTATCTGCCCGCACTGGTGGGCAGTTAGAGCGGCTGGCAAAACTCAGCGAAGCGGTTCTGGCTAGACGCCGTGTCGCAGGCAGTACGAGTAGTACGACAAGACGCGGCAACGACGCCAGAAGAGTTTTGTGAGTCGCTCTTAAAGCACCTGCGCGTGGTGGGCCAGGTGGTCTGCCATAAAGGTCTGGATGAAGTAATAGCCATGGTCGTAACCAGGCTGGCGGCGCAGCGTGAGGGGTTGGCCCACCTGTGCGCAAGCGGCTTCGAACACCTCGGGCAGCAGTTGGTTCTCCAGCAAGAACTTGTCGGCCAGGCCCTGGTCGATCAGGATGCCGCCGGGGTACGGCGGCGTTGCCTGCGCGGCCATCAACGCACTGGCATCGTGTGCAAGCCAGGTGCTCTCGTCCGCCCCCAGGTAGCCACTAAAAGCCTTGCGCCCCCAGGGGCACTGGCGGGGCGCGGCGATGGGTGCAAAGGCCGAAACGCTCTTGAACCCCCCCGGGTGGCGCAGCGCCAGCGTGAGTGCACCGTGCCCACCCATGGAATGGCCAAAAATCCCCACCCGCTCCAGATCCATGGGCAGGTGCTCGCCCAGCAGGGGCAGCAACTCGCGCATGAGATAGCTCTCCATGCGCCAGTGCGCCGCCCAGGGCGTTTGCGTGGCATCGAGGTAAAACCCGGCCCCCACGCCAAAGTCCCAGGCGTCGGCCTCACCGGGCACCTGGGCACCGCGCGGGCTGGTGTCGGGCGCCACCAGAATCAGGCCCAGCTCGGCGGCCAGGCGCTGCGCACCGGCCTTGGTCATGAAGGTGTCCTCGTTGCAGGTCAGGCCCGCCAGGTACACCAGCGCGGGCCGCTTTGCGCCCTGCAAGGCCTGCGGCGGCAGGTAGACCGAGAACTTCATCGGCAGGCCGATTTCACGCGAAGCGTGCTGGTACACGCGCTGTGCACCGCCAAAGCAGGCGTGCGCGCTCAACAACGCAGGGGCAAGAAATGTCATTTTGCTATATTTAGATGAGCTACTAGCGTTTACCAGATAAGCGATAGAGCCACTTTTTACATAAAATTAGTAGAGCACGACACCCCGAATCGATTCACCGCTTTTCATCAACTCAAAACCCTTGTTGATGTCTTCGAGCGGCATGGTGTGCGTGATCAGGTCGTCGATGTTGATCTTGCCCTCCATGTACCAGTCCACGATTTTGGGTACATCGGTGCGGCCCCGTGCGCCGCCAAAGGCCGAACCCTCCCACTTGCGGCCCGTGACCAGCTGGAAAGGCCGGGTGCTGATCTCGGCCCCCGCCTCGGCCACGCCGATGATGATGCTGCGCCCCCAGCCCTTGTGCGTGCACTCCAGCGCCTGGCGCATCACCTGGGTGTTGCCAATGCACTCGAAGCTGTAATCGGCGCCGCCGTCGGTGAGCTGCACGATGGCGTCGACCACGTTGTCCACTTCCTTGGGGTTGATGAAGTGCGTCATGCCGAACTTGCGCGCCATCGCCTGGCGGGCAGGGTTGATGTCCACGCCAATGATCTTGTCGGCGCCCACCATCTTGGCACCCTGGATCACGTTCAGCCCAATGCCGCCCAGACCAAACACCACCACATTGGCTCCCGCCTCGACCTTGGCCGTGAAGATCACGGCGCCAATCCCGGTGGTCACGCCGCAGCCGATGTAGCACACCTTGTCAAACGGCGCGTCTTCGCGGATTTTGGCCAGCGAAATCTCGGGCGCCACGGTGTAGTTGCTGAACGTGCTGGTGCCCATGTAGTGAAAGATAGGCTTGCCATCCAGGCTGAAGCGGCTGGTGGCGTCGGGCATCAGGCCCTTGCCCTGGGTGCCCCGGATCAGCTGGCACAGATTGGTCTTGCGCGAGAGGCAGAACTTGCACTGGCGGCATTCGGGCGTGTACAGCGGAATGACATGGTCGCCCTTCTTCAGGCTGGTCACGCCGGGACCCACATCGACCACAATGCCCGCGCCCTCATGGCCCAGGATGGCCGGAAAGATGCCTTCGGGGTCGGCGCCGCTCAGGGTGTAGTAATCGGTGTGGCAAATACCCGTGGCTTTGATCTCGACCAGCACCTCGCCCAACCGGGGGCCTTCCAGATCGACGGTTTCAATGGTCAGGGGCTGGCCTGCCTGCCATGCGACGGCGGCTTTGGTTTTCATGGGGCACCTCAAAGGAGTGGCGCAGAACCCCCAAGGCTCTGCGAGGAAAGCTCTACTGTAGGGGCCTTGCGGCTTTCTGGCCCACTGCTGGGCAGGTACCCCCACGTATCAGGATAGATCGCGCCACCGATCCCTCCCAGCAAGCACGCCCGGAACCGCACAAACCCGAGCATTCTTTAGGTGTATTCACTCGCCTCCGTGCCCCTTCCCCGCACCACCAAAGCCAACGCTGCTATGGATTCCGGGTACGGTGGATCTCATTTGCAGCCTGGGCTTTCCATTGGCAGGTCACCTACATATACTGTTGTTTCATACAGCATCAATATGCCTGCAACCCTCCAACCGAGCGACTCCTCATGCTCTCTCCCGTTTCTATAGCCTCCGGCCCCTTCGCCCCTGGCGCGCTGGCGCGCCATGTGGCTGCAGCCGTCTGGCGCGGGTCTGAACTGGGCGGGGCCACTGCGCGCACGGTGGCCACCGGTTTTTCAGCGCTCGACCGCCAGTTGCCTGGCGGGGGTTGGCCCACGCACAGCCTGACCGAATTGCTCATGCCGCAGGCCGCACTGTGCGAGTGGCGCCTGCTGGGCCCTGCCCTGCCTGCGCTCATGGCGGGCGGGGGGCGCATCTACCTGATTGCCCCGCCCAAACAGCCCCACGCAGGGGGGTTGGCCCAGCTCGGCTTGTCTGCAGACCAGGTGTTGTGGATACAGGCCGCTACACCGGTAGACCGGCTTTGGGCGACCGAGCAGATCGTGAAGTCCGACCCTGCGGGGACCGTGCTGTCCTGGCTGCCGCAGGCACGCCCCGAGCAGATCCGGCGCCTGCAAATCCATGCGCAGTCTTGCGACGCACCGGTATTTCTTTTTCGACCTGTGGCGGCCCTGAGCGAGGCATCGCCCGCGCCCTTGCGCATTGCGGTGGTACCGGCCCAGGGCTGGCTGCTGGAAGTGCGCATACCCAAGCGCAGGGGCGCTTCTTTCGACGATGCCCTGCACCTGGCCGCCATGCCCGGCAACCTGGAAGGCGTGATTCCCCCCAGGCTGCAATCCGTACCGACCCCTGCCGCAGTCCCCTCACACCCGGAGACCTCCGATGCATGGGCATTGGGCCGCATTGCACCCCATTCCACTGCCGACATGCACGCCCCCCATTGATGCAAGCGCCCTCGGCATCTGGGCATTGCAGTTCACCCCCAAGGTGGCTTTGCTAGAGGATGCGGTGGTGGCAGAGGTGTCGGGCAGCGCACGCCTGTTCGGCGGCATGACGCTGCTGCACGCACGGGTGCAAGCCGGTGCGGCAGAGCTGGGGGCGCGGGTGGCCTGGGCACCCACCGGGGCCGCTGCCTTGGCCCTGGTGCGCCATGGTCTTGCGCCCGACAAATGCGATGGGTTCCGTGGCCCCTTGGCCCCCCTTCTGGATGCCTTGCCGCTGGAGGCCATTGCGGCCGTCCGGCAGCACCAGCCCACCCTGGCCCGCATCGGTTGCCGCACCCTGGGAGATGTGCGCCAGTTGCCACGCGGCGGGCTGGGCCGCCGTTTTGACAAGGCGCTGCTGGCAGCCCTGGACCAGGCCTATGGATTGCGGCCCGAGGCCTACGAATGGATCACGCTGCCCGAGCGTTTTCATGTGCGGCTGGAACTGATGTCCCGGGTGGAGACCGCGCCCGCACTGCTGTTTGCCGCCCGGCGCCTGCTGCTGCAGATGGCGGGGTGGCTGGTGGCCCGCCGACTGGGCGCCACGGCTTTCACCCTGCGCTGGTGCCATGACACCCTGCGGGCCAAAGATGCGGGGACCGGCGGTGAACTGACCGTGCGCACGGCACAACCCACCCAGAACGTCGAACATTTTGCGCGCCTGTTGGCCGAGCATCTGGCCCAGGTCACCTTGCTGGCGCCCGCCGGAGACATCGAGTTACTGGCCTGCGAAGTGGCTCCCGTCATCGAAGAGAGCCGCTCGTTCCTTCCCGACACCCTGCGCAAGGGCGCAAGCACGGACCTGGCGCTTGAGCGCATCCAGGCACGCCTGGGAAGCACCTGCGTGCGCCGACCGGTTCTGTCTGCAGACCACCGGCTGGAATGGATGCAGCGCTGGGACAGTGACCTGGCCCAGCGCCCCAAGTCACCCGCGCCATCGCCATCGCCCGGCGATTTGCCACTGCCCACCTGGGTGCTGGATGCGCCGCTGCGGCTCATGGAACGCGACAACCGGCCGTACTACCAGGGACCGCTGCAACTGCTGCTGGGGCCCGACCGCGTGGAAGGTGGCTGGTGGCACCGCAGCAGCGCCGGGGAGGATGCCCTGCCCTTGAACGTGCAGCGCGATTACTGGCTGGCCCTCAGCCCCCATGCGGGCGTGCTGTGGGTGTTCCAGCAGCGGCTGGCAGGTGACCAGACGGCATGGTTCCTCCATGGGCATTTCGCATAAAGCCATGAAACCTGCTGCACGCCTTGCGCTGCCCGACTATGTGGAGCTGCGCTGCGTCTCCCATTTCACCTTTCTGCAAGGGGCAAGCAGCCCGGCGGAACTGGTGGAACGCGCCCAGAACCTGGGCTACCAGGCGCTGGCCCTGACCGATGAGTGCAGCATGGCGGGGGTGGTGCGCGCCCACGTGGCGGCCAAGGCTGTGGGCCTGCCCTTGCTCCTGGGATCACAGTTCCGTATCCAGCCACACGATGCCACCGAAGCCTCCTGTGTACTGGTCGTGCTGGCCCAGAACCTGAACGGCTACGGCAACCTGTGCGCTTTCATCACCAAGCTGCGGCGCTCGTCCGAGAAAGGCAGCTACCACCTCACCCTGGACCACATCACCGGGGCAGAACTCACAGACTGCCTGGTACTGCTGTGCCCGGACCGCCGTGCCACCGAGGCGCAACTGGAAACCCTGGGCCAATGGACGCTGAACCAGTTCACGGGGCGCTGCTGGATTGGCGTGGACCAGGTGCGGCGCCTGGACGATGAACGCTGGCTGCACCGCATGCGCAAGCTGTCCGCGCTGACCGCCATGCCGCTGGTGGCCGTGGGCGATGTGCACATGCATGTGCGCTCGCGCAAGCCGCTGCAGGATGTGCTGACGGCCACGCGCATCGGCCAACCCCTGACCGCATGCGGCCACGCCTTGCAGCGCAGCGCCGAACAGCACCTGCGCACCCGGCTGCGTCTGGCCCAGACTTTTCCGGCCGACCTGCTGGCCGAGACACTGCATGTTGCCGCGCGGTGCAGTTTCAGCCTGGATGAATTGCGTTACCAGTACCCCGACGAAGTCGTACCGCGCGGGCACACAGCGGCCAGTTTTCTGCGACAGGCCACCTATGAAGGCGCAGGGCGCCGCTGGCCGGGCGGCATTTCTGCACCGGTGCAGGAGCTGATGGAACACGAGCTGTCGTTGATCTGCGAACTGCGCTACGAACACTACTTCCTCACGGTGTACGACATCGTGGCCTTTGCACGCTCGCAGAACATCCTGTGTCAGGGGCGCGGCTCGGCCGCCAACAGCGTGGTCTGCTACTGCCTGGGCGTGACCGAGGTGGACCCGGCGCGCATGTCGATGCTGTTTGAGCGCTTTATCTCCCGGGAGCGCAATGAGCCGCCGGACATCGACATCGACTTCGAACACCAGCGCCGCGAAGAGGTCATCCAGTACCTGTACACAAAATACGGACGTGACCGCGCCGCCCTCACCGCGGCCGTCATCAGCTACCGGCCCCGTTCTGCCATCCGCGATGTAGGCAAGGCGCTCGGGTTTGACCTGGAAACGGTGGACGCCATCGCCAAAGGCCAGCAGTGGTTTGATGGCACAAACGTCCGCATGGAACGGTTCGAGGAACTCGGTCTGTCGGCGGACAGCCTGGCCGTGCGCCAGCTCATCACGCTCACGCGCCAGCTGATCGGGTTCCCGCGGCATTTGTCGCAGCACACGGGCGGGTTCGTGCTGACGCGGGATTTGCTGTGCCGCATGGTGCCGGTAGAGAACGCCTCCATGCCCGACCGCACGGTCATCGAATGGGACAAGGACGACCTCGACGCAGCCGGTCTGCTCAAGGTGGATGTGCTGGCTCTGGGCATGCTGTCCGCCCTCCGGCGCGCCCTGGACCTTATCGGCCAGCGGCGTGGCCATGCATTTGGCATGCAGGACATCCCCTTTGAGGACAGCGCCACCTACGACATGGTCTGCAAGGCCGACACCATCGGGGTGTTCCAAATCGAGAGCCGAGCCCAGATGAGCATGCTGCCGCGCCTGCGCCCCCGGTGCTTTTACGACCTGGTGATCGAAGTCGCCATCGTGCGGCCCGGGCCCATCCAGGGCGGCATGGTGCACCCCTACCTGAACCGCCGTCAGGGCAAAGAGCCCGTCACCTACCCCAGCGAAGCGCTGAAGGCGGCCCTGGGCCGCACGCTGGGCGTACCGGTGTTTCAGGAGCAGGTGATGCAGATTTCCATCCTGGCGGCGGGCTTCACCCCTGGCGAGGCCGATGGCCTGCGCCGGGCCATGGCGGCCTGGAAACGCAAGGGCGGGCTGGAGAAGTATTACGACAAGATCGTGAACGGCATGACCGACCGGGGATACGAGCGCGCATTTGCCGAAGCGATCTTTGAGCAAATCAAGGGCTTCTCGGAGTACGGCTTCCCGGAGAGCCACGCCGCCAGCTTTGCGCTGCTGGTCTACGCCTCGTGCTGGATCAAGCGGCACGAACCCGCCGCCTTTCTCACCGCCCTGCTCAACAGCCAGCCCATGGGTTTTTACACCCCCAGCCAGCTGGTACAGGATGCCCGCCGCCATGGCGTGGAGGTACGCGCCGTCGATGTGATGCACGGCGCGGTCGAAACCACGCTGGAAGATCGGCCCGGCACACCCGCCGTGCGCCTGGGCCTGCACAGGGTGCAAGGGCTGCGCACAGCCAGCGCCCAGCGCATCGTGGCCGAGCGCCACAAGGCCCCCTTTGACAGCGCCGAAGAGCTGGCCCGCCGCGCACGGCTGGAACAGTCAGAGATGAAGCTGCTGGCCGCAGGCGGCGCCCTGGCAAGCCTGTCAGGCCACCGGCGCCAGCAGGTGTGGGATGCCGCCGCCCTGCATGCCCCGCCCGCGTTGCTGCAGGATGCGCCGGTCGACGAAGACTTCTGGGAACTGCCCGCCGCACCCGAAGGCGAAGACGTGCTCTGGGACTATGCCTCGCTCGGCCTGACCTTGCGCAGCCACCCCATGGCACTGCTGAGAGCCCGGCTCCACCGGTACAAACTCAAGACGTCGGAAGAACTGCGCCGCACGCCGCATGGACGAACCGTGCGCACCGCCGGCATCGTCACGCTGCGCCAACGCCCGCAAACCGCCAACGGCACCGTTTTTGTGTCGCTGGAAGACGAACACGGCAGCACCCAGGTGATTGTGTGGCGCCAGGTGCGCGACGCACAGCGCCAGGTACTGCTGGGCTCCCGGTTGCTCGCCGTCAAGGGCCGGTGGCAACGCGAGGGCGAGGTATGCAACCTGATCGCCGACCAACTGGCAGACCTGTCGCCCCTGCTGGGACGGCTGGCGACCGAGAGCCGGGAATTCCGGTGAGTGACCAGCGCACGGACGGATGCGGATGTCTACTGAGATGCACCATGAGCGCATAGAGGCTTGGATTTTGAAACAAGCCGGGGTGCAGTTCGACGCTCAGGCCGCGCCCAGCGCCCTCTGTGCGGTTGTGTAACGTATAATTCACAAAACCCATGTTTGAAGTTCAAACCTACCTGAGCCCCAACGGACAAGACCCGTACGCGCAATGGCTTACTGCACTGGCAGACCGACAAGCAAGGGCCCGCGTGCTGGTGCGGGTAGGCCGCATGGTTGCCGGCAACTTTGGTGATTGCAAACCAATTGCCGAGGGTGTTTGGGAACTGCGCATTGATTGGGGGCCTGGCTACCGTGTGTACTACGCCCAGGCGGGAAAGCGTCTTGTGTTACTGCTGGCTGGCGGAGACAAGCGCACCCAGCAATCCGACATTGCCGCCGCCCTTGCAAACTGGCACGACTGGCAACAGCGAAGGAAACCGACATGACCACAAACAAGCAACCCGCAAGCCGCCCACACGATACTGCTGTGGTGGAACTGCTGAAGGCAGACCCTGACTTTGCAAATGCGTATTTGGCTGCAGCCTTGGAAGAAGCAGACGAACCTGGTGGCCAAACTGCGCTGCTGGTCGCCCTGCGCCATGTGGCAGAGGCACAAGGCATGGCCGCAGTCGCAGAGCGTGCAGGCATCCCGCGTGAAAGCCTATACCGTGCGCTGGGACCGAAGGGAAATCCCACCGTAAAGACGCTGCTGGCAGTGCTGAGTGCTGCGGGCTTGCATTTGGCTGTGACGCGGCAAGACAGCGCACACGCCTGACCGCTTTTAGCGCCAGCTAGCCTTCGCCGAAACTGCAGACACACCTTTCTTGATAGGGGGTGGAAGGTAGGATTTGCAGTGCAAGAATAAGTCATCTTTTCCAGCCATATCTGCCTCTCGCAGTTTTGTGCAAAACATGTGCTCACCTTGCGCGCCGAACGATGAATCATGCCGAAGGCAGCACTCGGACGACCTCACCCAACAGTACGTCCAATGCGGCGCGAAAGTCCACTTGCGGTGCCTCAGGCAGTGACTCGGTCTTCCGGACCTGCTGATGAAGGAGCCCGTCGGCGACTTTGCGCAGCGAGTTGTAGAGGTGCTTCATTTGCTCCCCAAACGACTTCCCACCGAGATAGTTGTTCGCGACCTCGGCGAACGACTTGGCGCCTAAGATGGGAGGCACGTGGTCTGTAACGGCGCGAACCAGCATGGCTGTGGTGAAGTAGGCGTCGTGCTCATGCGCTATGTTCAATTCCTCAAGCATCCGCACAAGCCTTCGAAGGTCCCACTGGCTGGATTTCGTGTTCCGCAGGTCGAGGATGCGCTACGAAGATAGCTGGCTGGCGTCTCGTTCCGCCCGGCCGTTGTCACTGTCGTTGCCCCTGCCACTTGTAGGCAACGAACCGATTCGTGGAGACCGGGTCGAGCACTTCTTTGACAACCTGCTGCCAGACCGCGGTGCCATCCGCAAGCGCCTGGCACAACGCTATGCCGCTGGCTCAGAGGACACCTTCAACCTCCTGGCCGCCATTGGCAGGGACTGTGTGGGTGCCGTTCAATTGCTGCCACTTGACGAACAGCCAACGGGCTTCAACCGCATAGACGGAGAAGTCCTTGATGAGGAGGCCGTGGCTACCCTTCTGCGCAACACCGTCACGACAGGCCAGTTTGGCCATCAAGGTAAGGAACAAGACTTCCGCATTTCAATTGCTGGCGCGCAGGAGAAGACTGCTTTGCTTCGTCATGGGGACAAATGGTTGAAGCCGCTCGGTGCCACCCCCACCACGCACATCCTCAAGCTGCCCCTGGGCCTGGTCGGCAACATGCAAGCTGATATGCGCACATCGGTCTACAACGAGTGGCTGTGCTTGAAGCTCATGGGCGCGTTGGGGTTCGAGGTAGCCAACGCGGACATCGTCACTTTTGCTGACCACCCACCGGTACGGGCAGTAGAGCGATTCGACCGCAGGATGCATCCATCCGGCACATGGTTGCTCCGTCTACCCCAAGAAGACTTCTGTCAGGCGCTGGGCGTGACCCCCGCCAAAAAGTACGAAGCCGACGGTGGTCCAGGCATTGAGCAGCTTGCCCAGGTGCTCAATGGCTCCCAAAACGCGCGCGCCGACTTGAAATCATTGCTGTCAAGTCAAGTGGCCTTTTGGTTGCTGGCCGCCACCGACGGTCATGCCAAGAACTTCAGCATCCGCCTTTTCGCGGGTGGCAGTTATGCGCTCACGCCGATGTACGACGTGCTCTCCGCGTGGCCCATCATAGGTAATGGGAAGAATCAACTGGCGTGGAGAAATGCCAAACTGGCCATGGCCTTGAGCGGTAAGAACCGCCACTACGATTTGGCGACCATCCTGCGACGTCACTTCAACGCCACGGCTGCCAAGTGTGGCTGGGGCGAGAACGCCGAGGACATCATCAGCGAACTGCTTGCCCGGGTTGAACCGGCCATCGAGGCGGTCACCCGGCAGTTGCCTCCGGGTTTTCCGCAAGATGTGGCTGTGGCCATCTTTGAGGGCGTGCGCAAACAGGTCAAACGCCTTGAGGAACAACCGTCAACCTAGTCCCAAACGGACGGAGAGGACGCGAGTAGTTCTTCTCGATTGGAACAACCGCATGCGACCTTATTGGCGCATCTGTGAGATCCAACCTGCTCCAGATACGTGTGATGCCATCCACGCAAAAAAGGTCTACCAAATGGCATACAAATCGGCATAGGGGGTGAGTCATTGTGACTCACGCCCC
>JAUYGP010000081.1 GCA_030690515.1 Giesbergeria sp. | reverse complement strand
GCCAGCAGCATCAGCTCGATGGCCATCAGTAGAACAATGAGGTTCTTGCGATTCAGAAAGATACCAATGACAGCCATCGCAAACAGCATGGCCCCCACGGTCAAAAAATGTCCCAGCGTCGGCATCATGCTTTTTTCTCCTCAGCAGCAGGTACGACTGGCGCACTCTCTGGTGCCTTTTGCGTGACCGCCATCTTGACCACCTGCAACCGATCGGCAGCACGTACCCGAACCTGGAACGCCGGATTGATAGCCTTGTTCTCCTTGCTGGTGCGCAAGGTCAACGCAATGGCAGCAATCATGGCTACCAGCAGAATCACGGCCGCAATTTCCACCGGATACAAGTAGCGCGTGTACATCAATTGGCCCAGCGCCTTTGCATTGGAAAACGCCACAGCATTGCCTGCCGCATCAACCACCGCAGCCATCGCCTTGGGCTCTTCGATGCCACGGAAACCGCCCATGAGAACCACAGCCATTTCCAGGGCAATGAGTGCGCCTACGGCCGCTGCCAAGGGGAAGTGCTTCCAGAATCCCTCGCGCAGACCCTCGACATCAATGTCGAGCATCATCACGACGAATAAGAACAGCACCATCACCGCGCCCAGATACACCAGCACCAAAGCAATCGCTAGGAACTCTGCCCTGAGCAGTAGCCACAAGCCCGATGCCTGCGAGAAAGCAAGCATCAGGTGCAACACCGCGTGCACCGGATTGCGTGCAGAAATCACCCGGAAGGCTGCATAAAGCAGCACGACCGAGAACAGATAGAAAAAACCAGTCTTGGCGTCCATGAATCGGTTCTTTGTAGAGGTCTGGCGTAGGAATGCGCGCCGCTTCAGCGGTACTTGGCGTCTGCTGCCTTGGCGGCAGCAATTTCGCCTTCATAGCGATCGCCCACGGCCAGCAACATGTCTTTAGTGAAATACAGGTCGCCACGCTTTTCACCGTGGTACTCAAAAATATGCGTTTCAACAATGGAATCGACCGGGCAGCTTTCTTCGCAGAAACCGCAGAAAATGCACTTGGTCAGATCGATGTCGTAACGGGTCGTCCGGCGCGAACCATCGTCGCGGACATCCGACTCGATGGTGATAGCCATCGCCGGGCAAACCGCTTCGCACAGCTTGCAGGCAATGCAGCGTTCTTCGCCATTTTCATAGCGACGCAAGGCATGCAAGCCGCGAAAGCGCGGAGAAACGGGTGTCTTTTCTTCTGGAAACTGCACTGTCACCTTGCGGCGAAAAGCGTAGCGACCTGTCAGGGACATACCCTTGACGAGTTCGACCAGCAAAAAACTTTTGAAAAAGTCCCGGATGGAAAAAGATGCAGCAGCAACGGCAGCCATTCGTGTGTCCCCGCTTTATTTCCAGATGTTCCACGGCGAGAGCAACCAGCCCCCGACGATAAGAAGCCACACCAGGGTGACTGGTATGAAGATTTTCCAACCCAGACGCATGATCTGGTCATAGCGGAACCGGGGAAAAGTGGCGCGGATCCAGATGAACATGGATACGACCATAAAGGTCTTGATGCCGAGCCAGATCCAGCCGGGAATGAAATCCAGTGCGGCCACCGGCGACAGCCAGCCACCCAGGAACATCAGCACAGCCAGAATCGACACCAGCCACATGCTGGCATATTCAGCCAGGAAGAAGATGGCAAAACCCATACCCGAATACTCGACCATGTGACCGGCCACGATCTCGGCCTCGCCTTCGACCACGTCGAACGGGTGGCGGTTGGTCTCGGCCACGCAAGAGATCAGGTAGACGATGAAAATGGGCAGCAACGGCAGCCAGTTCCAGGACAAGAAAGATACGCCCATGCTGGCAAACGTACCCTTGTTCTGGCCCATGACGATTTCGGTGAGATTCATGCTGCCGGACACCATGATGATGACCAGGAAACAGAATCCCATCGCAATTTCATAACTTACCATCTGCGCCGAAGCCCGCATGGCACCCAGAAAAGCGTATTTCGAATTAGATGCCCAACCCGCAATGATGACGCCATACACCTCAATGGAGGTAATCGCCATCACCAACAGCAAACCAGCATTGACGTTGGATAGCGCTGTTTCAGGGCCAAAAGGAATCACGACCCAGGCGGCGAGCGCCGGCATGATGGCCATGATGGGCCCCAGCAGGAACAAGCCTTTGGACGCCGCGGACGGCTGGATGATTTCCTTGGTCAGAAGCTTGACCGCATCGGCAATAGGCTGCAGCAATCCCAAAGGCCCCACGCGATTGGGGCCGTGGCGCACCTGCATGAAGCCCAGCAGCTTGCGTTCCCACAGCGTGAGATAAGCAACAGCACCCATCAAAGGCAGCAGTACAACAACGATTTTGATCAGTATCCAGAGCACGGGCCATGCGACACCCGTCCACCAGCCCTGCGCAAGGAGGTTCAGGCCAAAGTTGTAGATCGCATCAATCATGCTGACGCTCCTTCACGGGCCAGACGGGCGTCGGCCGTCAGTTGCAGGGAGCTTGCACGCCGCACCAGTCCA
>JAUYGP010000079.1 GCA_030690515.1 Giesbergeria sp. | reverse complement strand
TTGCTGCGGGCAAGGGGTGTGCGGAATGGTGTCATTGTTTGCATGCTTCCATGCTAGGCGGCCGGGTTAGGCCGCGCCATGCCCCCTGGGATGAATGGCAGTAATGCCGGGATGGGCGGTGGTTATTTACGTGTGTACCCTCGGCAAGCGCCTGCGTTGTGCATGCCTTTGCATTCGCGGTACATGCGGCGGTCGCGCTCGGCGGTGGTTTCTTCGGAGCTGCTGCGCTGATAGGTGATTTTGCTGACACCTTTCTTCTTGGCGCCGTCATGGGTGCTGGACGAGGAGCGCTTGGCAATGGCGATGCCTGGGCTGGCTAACAGGGACAATGCCAAGCAGGCTGTTAGCAGCGTAGTCATCGGTACTGGGGTGCGGCGACGGATGGCGGTCGAGAGTGGCATGGTGCAGTCTTTCTGCGTTTGGATGGAGTCCGGCATCCTGCCACGCACCAGGGTGGCTTTGTATGCGCGGAATCCCGCAGGGCAGGGCGCCATGTACAATTGAGGGGTTTTGCATGGTGCAAGACGCACGCCGGTGGTAGTTCCAGCTTCCGGCGCAAGTAAAACCAGTGCCCGCAGTGCTTCCTATGAGGCGGTGGGCCGCATTCAGGAAAATTTCCAATGATCGCATCCTCTATCAAGGCCGAAGTTGTCAAGGCCAATGCCCGTGCTGCCAACGATACCGGTAGCCCGGAAGTGCAAGTGGCTTTGCTCACGGCACGCATCAATGAACTGATGCCCCACTTCAAACAGCACGCCAAGGACCACCACGGTCGCCGTGGTTTGCTGCGCATGGTGAGCCGCCGCCGCAAGCTGTTGGACTACCTCAAGGCCAAGGAAGCCGAGCGTTACACCGCGCTGATTGCCAAGCTGGGTCTGCGCAAATAAACGCTGTTTGCATGCAAAAACGCCTGGGTTAGCGCGCTAGCTCAGGCGTTTTTTACTTTGCTGGTGTGCCAAACAGATCGAAGCTGTGTCATTCCACTGAACGCCGCGTGCGGTTTCACTGGAATGGCATCGTCATCTGAATCGGCCTCTGGCGCTTGCTGGTAGTGTGCTATCAGCTATT
>JAUYGP010000457.1 GCA_030690515.1 Giesbergeria sp. | reverse complement strand
TGCTGCGCCAGGCGTTCGAAGAAGCGATCCACACGCACGCCTACCAGTACATCGTCGAGTCGTTGGGTCTGGACGAAGGCGAGATTTTCAATGCCTACAACGAAGTGCCGTCGATCCGCGACAAGGACCAGTTCCTGATTCCGTTCATTGAAGCCATCAGCGACCCGCACTTTCACACGGGTACACACGAAAACGACCAGACACTGCTCAAGTCCCTGATCGTTTTCGCCTGCCTCATGGAAGGCCTTTTCTTCTACGTCGGCTTCACCCAGATTCTTGCTCTGGGCCGGCAGAACAAAATGACCGGCGCCGCCGAGCAGTACCAGTACATCCTGCGCGACGAGTCCATGCACTGCAACTTCGGCATCGACCTGATCAACCAGCTCAAACTGGAGAATCCAAATCTCTGGACGGCCACATTCAAGGAAGAAATCAAGGTTTTGTTCATGCAGGCTGTCGAGCTGGAATACAAGTACGCCGAAGACACCATGCCACGCGGCGTACTGGGCATGAACGCTTCCATGTTCAAGGGCTATTTGCGCTACATCGCCAACCGCCGTGCCACGCAGATCGGCCTGGAAACACTCTTCCCCAACGAAGAAAACCCATTCCCGTGGATGAGTGAAATGATTGATCTGAAGAAGGAACGTAACTTCTTCGAAACCCGCGTGATCGAGTACCAATCTGGCGGCGCGCTCTCTTGGGACTAGCGCCCCAACTCCCGATACCCCCGCATGAACTCCACCCTTGACGCCACAGACTGCCCAACCAGTTCGCGTGATCCCCACGGGTATCACTGCGCCGTGCGTCGCGCCCTGGAAGCCCATGCGCGGACTGGATGGCCCGTCTCCGCCTCCAGGCCTCAGTAGCAGCACACACTCGCGCCATGCAACACCACACCACGCTTCGCCCGCCAAGCACCTGTCCGTGCCTTGGGGCCCTGCGTCCCCGTATTCATGGGAATGGGCACAAGCCCACCTCCATGGATCGCTCCTTGCCCAATGCAGGCGCGGAGTGTTCTTTGCTCACTGACCCAAGGAGAAAATGATGGCAACTGCGAAAAAACCCGCCGCAAAAAAGGCGGCCCCCGTGAAGAAGGCGGCTCCCGCCAAGAAGGCTGCAGCACCCACGAAGAAAGTGGCCCCCGCCAAAGCCGCTGCCCCCGCCAAAGCCGCTGCGCCCGCCAAGAAGGCGGTAGTCGCAAAGAAGGCTGCGCCTGCCAAAAAGGCCGCAGCACCTGCAAAGAAGGTAGCAGCCAAGGCCGCACCTGCCAAAAAAGCAGCTCCAGCCACAAAGGCCGCAGTAGTCAAGAAGGCAGCGGCGGCTCCCGCCAAAAAAGCAGCACCAGCGAAGAAGGTCGTGGCAGCAAAGAAAGCGGCACCTGCAAAGAAGGCCGCTCCTGCCAAGAAGGCCATAGTGGCCAAGAAGGCCGCTCCCGCGAAGAAGGCGGCACCCGCCAAGAAGGCGGCAGCACCTGCAAAGAAGGCAGCCCCCGCCAAAGCCGCTGCGCCCGCCAAAAAGGCCGTCGTTGCAAAAAAGGCAGCTCCCGCCAACAAAGCGGTCGCTCCTGTCGCCAAGAAGGCGGCTCCTGCGCCCAAGAAAGCCGCCCCGGCCAAGAAGCCCGCTGCAGCCAATGCCGCCGCAGCGCAAACCACGCTCAACCCCCAAGCAGCGTGGCCTTTCCCTACGGGCTCAAAGCCCTGATCCGCAGCGCTGGCTGCGCATCACAACCCGGTGCCCTGCACCGGGTTTTTTTACGCCTAGGAGTCTGTCAGGGATGCAGGATCAAAATCCAGTGTGTAGTTCTGTGGCCCGCG
>JAUYGP010000070.1 GCA_030690515.1 Giesbergeria sp. | reverse complement strand
TGATCAAGGACGCGCAGGCGCTGGAGCTGGCGCACAAGGTGGACACCGTGGCGTTTGACAAGACTGGCACCCTCACCGTGGGCCAGCCCCGCCTGACCGCGTTTCACGTGGAACCGGGCGAGGAGGACGCTGCCGTGCTGGCGGCGGTGGCGGCGGTGCAAAGCGGCAGCGAACACCCGCTGGCGCGCGCGGTGGTGCAGGCGGCGCAAGACCGTGGCCTGGCGATGGCCGAGCCCGTCGGCGTGCGCGCCGTGCCGGGGCGCGGTACCGAGGGCGAGGTGGCTGGGCGTAGCTATCTGGTGGGCAGCCTGCGCTGGATGGATGAGCTGGGCGTGGACCTGGGCGCGCTGGGCGTGCGTGCGCAGCAGTTGCAAAACGAGGGCGCCACCGTATCTGCCGTGGCCGAACGCAGCGCGCAGGGCCTGGTGGTGCGCGCACTGATGGCCTTTGGCGACGAGCCCAAACCCGGCGCACGCGAGGCGTTGGCGCAACTGCGCGCGAAGGGCCTGCGCACGGTGATGATTTCGGGCGACAACAAAGGTGCGGCCGAGGCTATGGCGCGCCGCCTGGGCCTCAACCCGGACGCGGGCGAGGTGATGGCCGAGGTGCTGCCGGGCGACAAGGCGGCGGCGGTGCGCGCATTGCAGCAGGGCAGCGATGGCGCGCACCGAACGGTGGCGATGGTGGGCGACGGCGTGAACGACGCGCCCGCGCTGGCTGCCGCCGATGTGGGTATGGCCATGGGCAACGGCACCGATGTGGCCATGCACGCCGCCGGCATCACGCTGATGCGCGGCGACCCGCAGCTGGTGGCGGCAGCGCTCGATATTTCACACCGCACGGTGCTGAAGATTCGGCAGAACCTGTTCTGGGCGTTTGCCTACAACGTGGCCGGTATCCCGCTGGCCGCTTTGGGATACCTGAGCCCGGTGGTGGCAGGCGCCGCCATGGCGCTGAGCTCGGTCAGTGTGATGACCAATGCGCTGCTGCTCAAGCGCTGGCGGCGGTAGGGCCGGCCTGCATGATCTTTACCGGTGCGAACAGGCCCTAGTCCAGCGCGGGGTAGTCGGTGTAGCCCGGTGCGCCGCCGCCGTAGAAGGTGGCGCGGTCGGGGGTGTTGAGCGGCGCACCGCGCTGCAGGCGTTCCACCAGGTCGGGGTTGGCGATGTAGGGGCGGCCGAACGAGACGATGTCGGCGCCTTCGGCCACGGCGTTTTGGGCCAGTGCCAGGTCGTAGCCGTTGTTCACCATCCAGGCACCCTGGCCTCCGCCGCTGCGGTACACGGCCTTGAGTGCGGCGTAGTCGAACGGACGCTCGGGCAGTTCGCGTGGGCCGCCGGTGGCGCCTTCGATGATGTGGATGTAGGCCAGGCCCAGGGGCGCCAGGTGGTGCAGCAGGTAGTCAAACAGTTGCTGCGGGTTGTCGTCCACGATGTCGTTGGCCGGGGTGACGGGCGAGAGGCGGATGGCGGTGCGCCCTGCGCCGATTTCGTCGGCCACGGCGCGCACCACTTCCAGCGCCAGGCGGGCGCGGTTCTTGATGCTGCCGCCGTAGTCGTCCTCGCGCTGGTTGGCGCCGGTCTTGAGGAACTGGTCGATCAGGTAGCCATTGGCGCCGTGGATTTCGACGCCATCAAACCCGCTGGCAATGGCGTGGCGTGCAGCGTGCCGGTAGTCCAGCACGATGCCGGGCAGCTCGGCGGCGTCCAGTGCACGCGGCTCGGAGGTGTCGGTGAAGGTGGGTACGCCCTCGTGGATGAGTACGGTTTTTGTCTTGGCGCGCACCGCCGAAGGGCCAACTGGCGGCACATTGCCCGGCTGCAGCGAGGTGTGCGAGACGCGGCCCACATGCCATAGCTGCGCGACGATTTTGCCGCCTGCCTTGTGCACCGCGCTGGTGACTTGCTTCCAGCCGTCGAGTTGCTCGGTGCTGTAGAGGCCGGGCACGTCGGCATAGCCCTGGCCTTGCGGGCTGATGGCCACCCCTTCGCTGACGAGCAGGCCCGCGCTGGCGCGCTGGGCGTAGTACTGGGCCATGAGGGCCGTGGGAATGGCGTCCGGCGCGCGGTTGCGGGTGAGCGGCGCCATGGCGATGCGGTTGGCCAGGGCAATGTCGCCCGCGTGGGTGGGTTCGAAGAGGGTGGTCATGGAGGTCTTCAAGGTAGGGCGATACGGTCAAGCGTAGTGCTGCCAGGTGCGCAGTGCAGTGCTGCAGGCGACAGCGGGACGCTGATAGGTGGGGCCTGATCATGGATTGAAAAGAGGCTGTAAGGCAATTTTTACCTACGGCAGTAGCTATGCTATTGATAGCAAAATGCATTAACTTTGCACGCCTTGCGCCAGGGGCCAGCATCACGGGCTGCTGCGGCACAATCTCAGCGATGCACGAAAGCTCTTCTTCTGCCCCGGTGTCGCGCGCCCAGGTGGTGTGGCTGGCCCTGGCGCTGTCACTGGCGGCGGCGGTGTCGCTGGGCATCACCCGTTTTGCCTATGCGCTGCTGCTGCCGCCCATGCGCGAGGACCTGGGCTGGTCGTACACGCTGGCGGGGGGCATGAACACCATCAATGCGCTGGGTTACCTGCTGGGTGCGCTGGCCACGCCGATGCTGCTGCGGCGCCATGCGCCGGGCCGGTTGCTGTTGGGTGGTGCGGTGCTGGCCACGGTGTTTATGGGCCTGTGCGGTTTTTTTCTGGATGCGCCTTCGCTGCTGTTGCAGCGTTTGCTGGCGGGTGTGGCCAGCGCGCTGATCTTTATCGCGGGCGGGCTGATGGCTGCCCGCCTGGGGGCACTGGATGCTCCGCGCAGTGGTCTGCTGCTGGGGCTGTACTACGGAGGCACGGGCTGGGGCATCAGCGTGTCGGCGTTGCTGGTGCCCGCCGTGCTGGCGATGGCCCCGGGACCGCACACCTGGACCTGGGCCTGGTGGGCGCTGGCGCTGGCCAGCGCTGTCGCCACGCTGGGCATGGTGTGGCCGGTGCGCGTGCTGCGCCGCTTGGATGCGGCCGCTGCTGCCGCTGTGGTGGTGGCGTCTGGCGAGCCAGCTTCCTCGGCCGCTCCTGTGGGGCCCCAGGTGTTTCGAGCGCGTGACTTCGGGCCTGCGCTGGCGGGCTATGCGATGTTTGGTGTGGGCTATATCGGCTACATGACTTTTGTGGTGGCGCTCTTGCGCGCACAGGGCGTGGGGGGCGGGGCGATCACCTGGTTTTATGCGCTGCTGGGGCTGGCGGTGGTGCTGTCGTCGCGCATCTGGGCGGGCCTGCTGGACCGCAGCCGGGGCGGGCAGGCGCTGGCTTTGCTGAGCGGCCTGCTGGGCGTGGCCACGGTGCTGCCGGCGCTCACCGGCTCATGGCCGGTGGCGCTGGTTTCGGGCCTGCTGTTTGGCGGGGTGTTTTTGTCGGTCGTCGCTTCGACCACGGCCCTGGTGCGGCACAACCTGCCGCCGTCGCAGTGGGCGGTGGGCATCAGCGCGTTCACCATTGTTTTCGCGGCCGGACAGATCATCGGGCCCACGGTGGTGGGCTTTATTGCCGATGGCCCGGGCGGCCTGGCGCGCGGGCTGGTGTTTTCGGCCGGTGCGCTGTGGTTGGGCGCGCTGCTGGCATGGCGCCAGCGCCCACTTATGCCGGATGCCGGGTCGTGACGATGAGCCGCGCATCACGCAGGGCGGCGCTGCGGTGGTGCACGATGGCCTGGTAGTCGGGCGACTGCATCATGGCGACGAAGGCCGCGCGTGAGGGGTATTCAACAATCAGCACTTCGTCCCAGGTTTCTCCGGGCGGCGCGATGAAGGCATGGTGGGCATCGGCCAGCCAGACCACGCGGCCGCCCACAGCGGCCAACAGGGGCGCGACCGCTTTGGAATACTCGGCATAGGCCTGGCGCCCGGTGCGGCCGCCGTCCTCGGCGGTGTCCTTGAAGGCCAGCAGGTTGAGCATCTGCACCGGCCCTTGTGCTGGTGCGCGCTCGAACAAGGCTTTGAAGCTCTCGCGCGTGGGGTCGATGGCGCGCTGGGGCTCGTGGGGCAGCGGTGTGCTCATGGGATCAGGCCTTCGGCTTTCATCGTGGCCACGACGGCGGGGCGCTCGCCCACGCGCTTGCGGTAGGCGCTGAGGTTTTTGAGGTGCGACAGGTCCATGCCGACGACGCGCGGCCAGCCACTCACGGTGAACAGGTAGGCGTCGGCCACGGTGAACTGCTGGCCCATCAGGTAGTCGCGCCCAGCCAGTTGTGCATCGACCCAGGCGAGGCGGCCCAGCAGGCGCTCTTTGACCGCGGCTTTGTATTCGTCGTTGGCGCCACCACCAAACAGGGGCGAGAAACCCTTGTGCAACTCCGTGCCGATGAAGGTCAGCCATTCCTGCAACTGGTAGCGCTCGAAACTGCCTGCGGGCGGGGCCAGCTTTTTATCGGGCACCAGGTCGGCCAGGTACTGCACGATGGCCGGGCCTTCGCGCAGGGTGCGGCCATCGTCGAGCACGAGGAAAGGCACATAGCCCAAGGGGTTGATGGTGTAGAAGTCGGTGCCGTCCGGCAGCTTGTGCGTCTTGGTGGGCGCGGCGATGGCTTGGTGCACCAGCCCGGCCTCGTGCAAAACGATGTGTGGTGACATGGAACAGGCGCCGGGGGAGTAGTACAGCTTCATGGACGGTTTCCTTGGGTCAAAATAAGAAGCTGCCATGGTAGGTCCAGCGGTGCGGGCGTGCTGTCGCGCGGGTAGAAACCACGCAGTTCAAGATGCTGTGGTTCCCAGCACCGCCGCCTCGGGCCGCTGCAACAAGGCTTTGAGAAGCGGCGGCTCGAAGTGCCTGCGCACCGAAATGGCGTAGAAGTTTTCGTACAAATCGGGCACCACGCCGTGTTCGACCAGGCGGCCGCTGCGCAGTTCGTCCTGCACCACCACGCTGGGCAGCAACGCAATGCTGTCGGAGTCGCGGGCCAACAGGCGCATGAGCGCCATGTCATCCACTTCGGCGCGCAGCCGGTAGCGAATGCCGCGCTGCTCGCACATCAGATCGAATGCGGCGCGGATGTCATTGTCGCGGCCCGGCAGCAGCAGGGGCGTGTCGGCCAGGTCTTGCGGGAAGCGAAAGGGCTTGGCACCGGGCCGTGCCTTGCCCACCAGGCTGACGGGTTGGCGTGCGATGCGCTGGCAGCGCCAGGGGTTGTCGGTGCTGGCGTGTACGCGCTGGTTTGACAGGATCAGGTCCAGCGTGTGCACGCGCAGGCGGGCCAGCAACTCCAGCAGGTTGCCCGAGTGCAGCACCAGCTCGACATCGTCACGCTCGAGCAGCGGCTGCAGAAAATTCTCCTGAAAGTTGCGCGACAGCGTGGCCACGGCGCCGATGCGCAGCACCTGGCGCTCGTCGCGGCGGCCCTCGCGCATGAGCGCCATGAGCTCGTTGCCCGAGGCAAAAATCGACTCCGCATAGCCCAGCGCGAGCTGGCCCGCCTCGGTCAGTTGCAGGCTGCGGCCTACGCGGGCAAACAGGCGCTGGCCGAGTTGTTCTTCCAGTTGCTTGATCTGCGCCGACAGGGCCGATTGCGACACATGCAGGTGTGTGGCGGCGCGGGTGAGGTTGCCCTCTTTGGCGACGGCCCAGAAGTAATGCAGGTGGTGGAAGTTGAGGCGCGGCACCAATAAACCGTTCTGTTAATAAGCACAAATCATGCGTAAAAATGCATTTTACAGAATGATTGCAGACCGGCACAGTCAAGGTATTCGAAAAGAAGGACACCTGATGACTGGATTTTTCTCTGTGGGCAGCGCGGGCTTGCCCCTGTGGCACGCGGCGCTGGTGTGGGCTCCGGCGCTGCTGGCCGGGTTGGCGGCTGCGCTGGTGGCGGTGTGGGCGAAAGCAGATGCTGGG
>JAUYGP010000455.1 GCA_030690515.1 Giesbergeria sp. | reverse complement strand
AGGCGGCTGCTTTTGGCAACGTCGCCGCTGGCTTCTCCCGTGGCCATGTCCACGGCCCAACCGTTGCGGAATGATCCCAGGTGGCTGGTAGTGCCCCCGGTACTACCTTGCATGACACTGCCATAGTTGTAGGCATTGATGCTGCCCGTGCGCACACGGGTCGAGCTGGACCAGTGCCAGGTGCCAGGCGCTGACGGAAAAAACGCCGGGTTCACCCCCGATGGCACGGCTCTTTTGTTGACCAGGTGGCGCAATTCATTGGCGCGCGGCAGCCGCCACGCCACGCCTTCGGCCTTGCTGCGGGCGGCGGCCGTGGCCATGGCTTCGGTGCGGTCGAACAGCAGCGGCAGTCCAGCACAGGTCTTGCCATCCCATTGCGTGCCTTCCACGCAGCGTGCCCAGGCTACCTTGGAGCGTTTGTCAATCACCAGGGTGCCGTCTTCTGAAAGCTGCATGCCTGTTGGCGCGATGGCCACCGAGGCCGCCACCGCGGGTTCTTTTGCCAGGGCGGCCGACGTAGCCACCAATGCTGCGAGACAGGCAATCGAGAGGTGGCAGGTTGTTCGGTCAGGTTTCATGGCAGTGTTCCTCGAAGCAGGGTGGTGGCCCTGGTTGTCGATGGTACCGGCCCGGCAGGGCCTTGCAAGCTTCGCAGGGTGCGATGGCGGCTGTGGCAAACTCGCGCGCTTCGTGTTTTGAAACATCAGCAGCCCATGCAGCAGATCATCCGGCAACTGGCCGCAGAAATCAAAATCAAGGAACAGCAGGTGGTAGCCGCCATCGAATTGCTGGACAGCGGGGCCACCGTGCCGTTCATTGCTCGTTATCGCAAGGAAGTGACCAACGGGCTGGACGACATCCAGCTACGTGAGCTCGAAGCCCGCCTGGCCTACCTGCGCGAACTACAGGACCGCCGCGCCGCTGTGCTCAAAAGCATTGATGAGCAAGGCAAACTCACCGATGCCCTGCGCGCAGCGATAGCCGCCGCACCCACCAAGCAGGAATTGGAAGATATTTATCTGCCGTTCAAGCAAAAACGCCGCACCAAGGGCCAGATCGCCAAGGAGTTTGGCATCGAGCCGCTGGCCGACAAGCTGTTTGCCGACCCCACGCTCGACCCGGCCGTTGAGGCGGCTGCGTTTACCAAGCCCCCCGAGGTGCTGGACGACGGCAAGCCCGGCGCAGACTTCTCCACCGTGCCCGCCGTCCTCGATGGCGTGCGCGACATTCTTTCTGAGCGCTGGGCCGAAGACCCCACCTTGGTGCAGGGCCTGCGCGAGTGGCTCTGGGCCGAAGGCCTGCTGGCAGCGAAGAAAGTGGAAGGCAAGAACGAGAACGACCCCGAGGTGTCCAAGTTCCGTGACTACTTTGACTATGACGAGCCGATGGGCCGGGTGCCTTCGCACCGTGCGCTGGCGGTCTTCCGTGGCCGGGCGCTGGAGATGCTGGAGGCCAAGCTGGTGTTGCCCATAGAGCCCGAGCCTGGCAAGCCCAGCCTGGCCGAAGGGAAAATTGCCCTGCACCTGGGTTGGAGCCATGCGGGACGCCCTGCCGATGACCTGCTGCGCAAATGCGTGGCGTGGGCCTGGCGTGTGAAGCTCAGCCTCTCTACCGAGCGCGACCTGTTCTCGCGCTTGCGCGAGGACGCCGAAAAGGTCGCCATCAAGGTGTTTGCCGACAACCTGCGCGATCTGCTGCTGGCCGCCCCGGCTGGCCCGCG
>JAUYGP010000051.1 GCA_030690515.1 Giesbergeria sp. | reverse complement strand
CATAGGGTAAACCTGTAGCCGGGACGAGCGCCTGCAAACCGGTGCCGGGATCGTCATCGAGGCAAAGCAAGGGCAGCCAGCGAACGAAACAGGACGCCGCAGGAAGCCGATCCGGAATAAAAAAAGGCTTGCTGCTATTTTCATGGCAACAAGCCCCTCAATACTGGCGGAGTGGACGGGACTCGAACCCGCGACCCCCGGCGTGACAGGCCGGTATTCTAACCAACTGAACTACCACTCCTGGCAGGCAGCTTTTCGCTTGTATTTCTCAACACAAGCCAAGCGCTACAACTTGGCGACCCCACGGGGATTCGAACCCCGGTACTCACCGTGAAAGGGTGATGTCCTAGGCCTCTAGACGATGGGGTCAAAACCTTGGAACTAACCGACAACAAACTGTGGTGGAGGTAAACGGGATCGAACCGATGACCTCTTGCATGCCATGCAAGCGCTCTCCCAGCTGAGCTATACCCCCCACATCGAACCACTGCAATCACTGATTACTGTCATTCTCTGAGCCTTGAATTATAGACTGCTTTTTCAAGCCTTTTTCAATCGGCCCACAACTTTTTCGCGCCCCAGCAACTCCAGCATCGCGTCCACAGAAGGCGTGTGCGCCGTACCTGCGGTCAACACGCGCACCGGCATGGCCAACTGCGGCATCTTTAGGCTGTGGGAGGCCAGCACCTCCTTCAAGGCGGCGGCGATGGATGCCTTGTCCCACGCGCAGCTCTGCAGCACCGTTGCCAGAGCCTCCAGCGCGGGGCGCACGGCGGCAGTGACGTGTTTGTCAAGGTCTTCCTGCGACGGGGTCACCGTCTGGCCATAGAACATCTGCGCCCAATCTGCCAGCGCCACGGTGGTGTCGCACCGGTCCTTGAAAAGGGCACAGATGCGTGGCAGACGACCGTCCTTCAGCGCGGTTTCCGTCACGCCGCGCTGGGCCAATTGGGCAGCGGTCAATACCGCCAAGGCTTCGTCGTCCATAGCCTTGAGATGTTGTGCATTCACCCAGCGCAGCTTGGCTTCGTCGAACTGCGCGGCGCTGCGTCCCAGATGGTCCAGGTTGAACCACTCCACGAACTGTGCACGGCTGAAAATTTCATCGTCGCCATGGCTCCATCCCAGGCGGGCAAGGTAGTTCACCATGGCGTCGGGCAGATAGCCTTCGTCACGGTATTGCGTCACCGGCTTGGCACCGTTGCGCTTGCTCATCTTTTCGCCCTGCTCATTGAGCACGGTGGGCAGATGGGCGTACACCGGCGGTTCCTTGCCCAGCGCCCGGAAAATGTTGATCTGGCGCGGAGTGTTGTTGACATGATCATCGCCACGGATCACATGGGTGATATCCATATCGATGTCGTCCACCACCACGCAGAAGTTGTAGGTGGGCGTGCCATCGGGCCGCGCAATCACAAGATCGTCAAGTTCGTCGTTGCGGATCTCGATGCGGCCTTTGACCTTGTCGTCCCAGGCCACCACCCCGCCCTGCGGATTCTTGAAGCGCAACACAGGTTGCACGCCTTCGGGGACGGAAGGCAACTGCTTGCCTGGGTCGGGCCGCCAGGTACCGTCGTATCGGGGCTTTTCCTTGGCGGCCATCTGTTTTTCGCGCAGGGCATCGAGTTCGGCCATACTCGTATAGCAAGGGTAGACGTGACCGGCAGCCACCATCTGGGCCAGCACCTCCTTGTACCGGTCCATGCGCTGCATCTGATAGAAAGGGCCTTCATCGGGGTCCATACCCAGCCAGTGCATTCCTTCCAGAATCACGTCCACGGCCGCCTGGGTCGAGCGCTCCACGTCGGTGTCCTCGATGCGCAAGATGAAGTCGCCGCCCGTGGCGCGCGCAAACGCCCACGGATACAGGGCCGAGCGTATGTTGCCCAAATGGATGAAGCCCGTAGGCGAGGGAGCGAACCGGGTGCGAATACGCCCGGAGGATGGGTTTGCTTGCGCTGTCATGTCAGGGAATCCAGACCCCGTGCGAGGTCGTTTTTCAAATCTTCAATATGTTCCAGGCCTACGGCCACGCGAATCAGGCCCTGGCCAATGCCGGCGGCCTGGCGCTGCTCTTCCGTCAACCGTCCATGTGACGTACTGGCCGGATGGGTGATCGTGGTCTTGGTGTCGCCCAGATTGGCCGTGATACTGCACACCTGCGTGCTGTCAATGACATGGAAGGCGCGCGAACGAGCCGAAGCGGCATCGCCAACGCGTACATCAAACGACAGCACAGCGCCGCCCACACCCGATTGCTGGCGCATGGCCAGCGCATGCTGGGGATGCGACGCCAGTCCAGGGTAGTACACCCGGGCCACGGCGGGATGCGCCTCCAACCACAAGGCCAGTTGCAACGCTGCAGCGCTCTGCGCCTGCATGCGGATAGACAATGTTTCCATGCCCTTGAGAACCACCCAGGCATTGAACGGCGAGAGGTTCATGCCTGCACTGCGGATCAGGGGTGCCAGCTTGTCGTCGATGAGAGAGCGTGGGCCACACACGGCCCCGGCCATCACACGACCCTGCCCGTCCAGAAACTTGGTGCCTGAGTGAATGATCAAATCGGCCCCAAGACTCGCCGGGCGCTGCAGTGCAGGGGAGGCAAAACAGTTATCCACTGCCAGCAGCACACCCGCATCATGCGCAATGCGCGCGAGGGCCTGGATGTCGCACAGATCGGTCAGCGGATTGGTGGGCGTTTCGGCGAAAAGGAGTCGCGTTTCAGGCCGCACGGCGGCTTGCCATGCGGCCGCATCGGTTTGGGGCACGAAGCTCGACTGCACGCCAAACCGCGCCAGTTCGCCGCCGATCAGCTTCATGGTAGAGCCGAACATGGACTGCGAACACACCACATGGTCGCCCGCCTTGAGCAAGCCCAGGCACATCAGCAGGATCGCCGACATACCGCTGGACGTGCCGATGGCCGTCTCGGTCCCCTCGAGCGCGGCCAGGCGCTGCTCGAAACTGGTTACCGTGGGATTGGACGTGCGCGTGTAGGTGTAACCCTCTTCTTCGCCCGCAAAACGGCGGGCTGCCGTTTCGGCGTCGGGCTGGACAAAGCTGCTCGTCAGGTAGAGCGCCTCAGAGTGCTCGCCATGAACACTGCGGGGCAGGGCCTGACGTACAGCCAGGGTGTCGGGGTGCAGGCCCGAAGGCAATGCAGGGGATGTCAAGGAAGGCATTTTTTCCGTCTATCGGGTCAGGTCGCGCCTCAGTTGTCCTGCGCGTTGGGCAGGGCGAGGCGCGAATGATCTTCCTCGCCCTCTTCCGCGCCGCTGCGCCCCTCATTGAGCCGCTCAATGTCTTTCGCAGTAATGTCACCCGTGACATATACGCCATCGAAACACGAAGCATCGAAACCGCTGATATGGTTGTTGAGCGAGCCAATCGCCTTTTTCATGCCCTCGATGTCCTGGTAGATCAGGGCATCGCAGCCAATCAGCTGGCGAATCTCTTCCACTGTACGGTCATGGGCCACCAGCTCGCTGCTGGTGGGCATGTCAATGCCATAAACGTTGGGGTAGCGCACAGGGGGCGCTGCGCTGGCAAGATAGACCTTGCGGGCTCCTGCGTCGCGGGCCATTTGAACAATCTCGCGGCTGGTGGTGCCGCGCACGATGGAATCATCCACCAGCAGCACATTACGGCCCTTAAATTCGCTGGCAATCACATTGAGCTTCTGGCGCACCGATTTTTTGCGCACGCCCTGCCCAGGCATGATGAAAGTGCGACCCACATAGCGGTTCTTGACAAAACCTTCACGGTACGGGAGCCCCAACAGATGGGCAAGTTGCATGGCACTGGGGCGGCTGGACTCGGGAATCGGGATGACCACGTCGATGTCGCTCGGCGGCACCGTGGAGATGACCCGTTTGGCCAGCGATTCGCCCAAATTCAACCGCGCCTGGTAGACCGAGATGCCGTCGAGCACCGAATCCGGGCGGGCAAGGTAAACGAATTCGAACATACAGGGATGAAGCTGCGACGACTGCGCGCACGGGCGCGCATGCACCTGCCCGTCGAGCGTGACGAAAAGCGCCTCCCC
>JAUYGP010000047.1 GCA_030690515.1 Giesbergeria sp. | reverse complement strand
GCCAGCCTGGGCACGCCCCTGCAGGTGCTCGAAAGCGACCCCCTGGTACAACAGGCCATCGAAACCCGCAAGCTGTGCCATATCAACGAGGTGCTGTCCACGCAGCAGCACAGCCGTTACCTGGTGGCCGCGCCGCTGCTGGACCTGGGCGGCGAGCTGTACGGCCTGCTGCTGATCGAGGAAATGCCCTTTTTCTCGCTGCAGACAGAAAACCTGCAAACCATCAACCTGCTCCTGGGGTACTACACCGACGGCCTCTCGATGCAAGCGCTGGCACACCCCATCCTGCAGGTACTGCCCGACTGCCCGGCCCCGTTTGCCTTCGAAGCCCAGCGCCTGTCGCACATCCGCGCCAGCACACGGGTTCCCAGCATCATCGTGGCGCTGGAATTTCTGCCACGCGCCATTGCACGCGACCTGCCCCAGCAAATCCAGCGCCTCAAACGCGAGCTGGACGAAAACTGGTTGATTACCACTCCAGAGCGCCAGGTTCTGGCCGTTTTGATGCCGCTGGGCGATACAGCTACGGCGGAGGGCTATATCCAGCGACTGGAAACCTGGTCACAACAGAAAGGCAACCAACCACTGGCCGCTGCCGGGGTGTTCCCGCATGTGTTGCCACTGGACAGCAACAACCCCCTGTCGGTGCTTCAACGCATTCACGACCTGGCCCATGATTAACCTCAAACTCGGCATCGCCGCCGTACTGCTGGAGTTGGGCGCCTGGAGCGGCCCGCTGCTCCTGGGCGGGCAGACGGACAGCGCGCTGGCCAGCTACCTGCTGGTGCATGCCCTGGCCTGCGTGATGCTGTCGCTGTTCCTGTTTCCGCTGCTGTCCACCCGGCAGGCCCGGCCACGCCTGGCTATCGTCTTGCTGATGATGGTCTGCAGCTATGCCGTTCCGATTGCAGGCTTTCTCGGTGTACTGGCGGCGGCACTGGTGCTTCGGTTGTACCGCAAGCCCGCCACGCATACAGATTTCGAGTCGCTGCAAATGCCTGAATTCGACCAGCATCAGCGCCGCCAGGGCCATTTTCGCCATGCGGGTCTGCGCTCTTTCCTGGGCAACATCCACGCGCCCATCCAATCGCGCCTGCGTGCCATGGTGGCATTGCAATACGTGTCAGGGCGCACCGCCTCGCCGCTGCTACGCACGGTGCTGAGCGACCCCAGCGAAGACCTGCGCCTGCTCGCCTACGGCATGCTGGACACGCTGGAAAAGCGTGTCAACAGCAGCATCGATGCGGAGTTGAGCACGCTGCATGCTGCACAGGAGGCGGCAGGCAACGCAGCCCTCCGTACCCTGGAATCAGCGCAGCGCCTGTCCGATCTGTACTGGGAACTGATTTACCAGGAGCTGGTCCAGGGGGACCTGCGCAAGCATGCCATCAAGGAGTCGCTGCGGTATTGCGACTGGGTACTGGCCGAGCAAACCGACAACGCACAACTATGCCTGCGGCGCGGCCGCCTGCTGCACGAACAAAAACGCCCCGACGAAGCGGCGCAGGCCTATGCGCAAGCGCGCGAGTTGGGCCTACCAGCCACGCGCGTGCTGCCCTACCAGGCCGAGCTGTGCTTTGACCGCAAGGATTTTGCACAAGCCCATGCGCTGATGCAGGAGCTGGGCCAGTGGAGTGCCCTGCCTCGCCTGCGCCCGGTAGTGGACTACTGGAGCGGTCCATGAGCACACGCAAGGCCGAAAGCGCCGACGTAGCGCTGGTGCTGGAAGGCACTTTCCCCTACGTCAGCGGTGGGGTGTCCAGCTGGATCAACCAGATCATCCGCGCCTACCCCGAGATTCGTTTTGCCATCGTGTTTCTGGGCAGCCGCCGAGAGGACTACAAGGAATTCAAATACCAACTGCCCGACAACGTGGTGCATTTCGAAGAGCACTACCTGTACGAAAATCTGAACGCGAACTACCAGCCCGCCAAGCGCGACGGCGACCCTCAAGCGTTCAAACTGATCGACCAACTGATCGACGCCCTGCACCAGGGGCCAGACCACCCCCAGACCATGGAGGTGTTTCGCCAGGTGGCACTGGAGATGCGGCCCGGTGGCAAGCTGCGGCTGGAAGATTTCCTCTACAGCCAGCGTGCCTGGAAAATCATCTGCAGTGTGTACCGAGACCACTGCAGCGACCCCTCTTTTGTCGATTTTTTCTGGACCGTGCGCATCATGTTCCAGCCGCTGTGGCTGCTAGCACGCGTGGCCAGCGAGCTGATTCCCGTGCGTGTGACACATTGCGCTTCCACGGGCTACGCGGGTTTTCTCGGCGGCTTGTTGGAGCAGACCCGCGGCACACCGCTGGTGTTGTCCGAGCATGGCATCTACACCAAGGAACGCAAGATCGACCTGTTCAAGAGCGAGTGGATCCGCGACAACCGCAACATCTTCCAGCGCGACCCGACAGAGCTGTCGTACTTTCGCCAAATGTGGATCCACTTCTTTGAATGGATAGGGCGCTACTGCTATGCCTCGGCCGATCCCATCATTGCCCTGTACGAAGCCAACCGCCTGCGCCAAGTGGCCGATGGCGCCGCGCCGGAACGCACCTTCAACATCCCCAATGGCATCGCGCTGGCGCGTTTTGCACCGCTGCGCACACAGCGCCCAGCCACACCGCCACCGGTGCTGTGCCTGATCGGGCGCGTCGTGCCCATCAAGGACATCAAGACTTTTGTGCGCGCCATGCGGCGTGTTGCAAACGAGTTGCCGGGCGCCGAAGGCTGGATTGCTGGCCCTGCCGAAGAAGACCCCTCTTACGCGGAGGAATGCCAAAGCCTGGTGCGCAGCCTCGGGCTGGAGGAGAACATCCGTTTCCTGGGCTTCCAGAAGGTCGAGGATTTAATGCCGCGTATCGGGCTGGTGGTGCTTTCGTCCATCAGCGAGGCGCTGCCGCTGGTGCTGCTGGAGGGCTACGCTGCCGGGGTGCCTGCCGTATCTACCGATGTGGGCTCCTGCCGACAGCTGGTGGAAGGGCTGGACGCTGCAGACCGGGCACTGGGCCCCTCAGGCAAGATTGTCCCTATTGCCGACCCGCAGCAATTGGCCGACGCCGCCCTGTCGCTGCTGAACAACCCTGTGGCATGGCAGGCTGCCAGCCAAGCTGCCATCGCTCGCGTGGAACGGTATTACACCGACACCATGATGTTCGACCGCTACCGCGCGGTCTATGACAAGGCCTTTCGCCAGGCCCCTGGAGCGCACTGATGGCAGGCATTGGCTTTGAGTTGCGCCACATGCTGCGCAAGAACACCCTGCTCAGCCTGGTGCAGGCCTATGCCTATGCCAGCGTGATCGGCTCCGGGCCCTGGGTGTTCTCCATCGTGGGCATTCTGCTGATCGGTATCTTTAGCGCCAGCATGGTGGTGCCCTCGTTTCTGGTGACACAGTTCCAGACATCGGTCACCTACCTGGTCGCCAGTAGCCTGATCCTGACAGGGCTCGTGCAACTGGCATTCACCCGTTTCATCTCCGATCGACTGTTTGAAAAGCAGCAGGACCTGGTGCTGCCCAACCTGCACGGCCTGCTGCTGGTCGTGCTACTGGTGGCGGGCGTCCTGGGCAGCCTGGCGCTGTTCGTGGTGCTGCCCGGCCAGGGCTTGCTCTACCGCCTGCTCATGCTGGCCGGTTTTACGCTGATGTGCGGGGTATGGGTGCTGACCATCCTGCTGTCGGGCATGAAGCGTTACAAAGTCATTGTCGCGTTGTTCGGACTGTCTTATGTACTCATCGTGGCCAGCGCTCTGTTGCTGCGCCCCTATGGGCTGGAGGGTCTGCTCGGCGGTTTTGTGCTGGGCAACTACGTGCTCCTGGCGGGCATGTGGCTGCTGGTGGTGCGCGAGTTCAACCCCACAGGCCGTCTGGTGGCCTTTGATTTTGTTCGCCGCAGCATGCTCTACCCCTCGCTCATGGCCATTGGCCTGCTCTACAACCTGGGGGTCTGGGCCGACAAGTTCATGTTCTGGTACTTCCCGCCCACATCACAGGCCATCATCGGCGGGCTGCGGGCCTCGCTGATCTACGACATGCCGGTTTTCCTGTCCTACCTGTCGATCATTCCGGGCATGGCGGTTTTCCTGGTGCGTATCGAAACCGATTTCGTCGAGTTCTACGACAAGTTCTACGATGCCGTGCGCAGCGGCGGCTCGCTTGAATACATCGAGTCCATGCGCGACGAAATGGTGTATTCGATCCAGCAGGGCCTGGGCGAGATCGCCAAGATCCAGACGCTGGCGGTGCTCATCACCTTCGTCGCCGGGCCCGCGATACTCGATGGCCTGGGTATCTCGCGGCTGTATTTGCCACTGCTCCATGTCCAGGTCATCGGCGCAGGCCTGCAGGTGGGCCTCATGGCTATCCTGAATGTTTTCTTCTACCTGGACCAGCGCCGTACCGTGCTGCTGCTGTGCATTGAGTTCGTTGTGCTCAACGTCGTGCTGACCGGCCTGACCCTGGCTTTTGGCGCAGCACTCTACGGTTATGGTTTTGCCCTGGCGACCCTGATCACGTTGTCCACTGGACTGGCGCTGCTGACCCGCAGCCTCAACCAGTTGGAATACCGCACCTTCATGCTGCAATAAGGCAGGTATATTCCCTCTGGATGGCAAGGCACAATCCCGCCCAAGATACAACTCCGTCGAACGCCATGCACCACTCCCATACTCTCTTGCGCCTGTGCGCCCTGCCCCTGACCGTACTCCTGGCCTCCTGCGGCGGCGGCGATTCCGGGGAGCCAGCGGCATCGGTCGTATCCGTCCAGATCACGGAGCCGACGGCCAGCGCCAACGTTTTCACGACCGGCGCACCGGTAGCCGTGCGCGCCAGCGCCACGGTCAATGGCGCCGCGGCGGCCGACGGCACGGTGTTGAATTTCTCGGCGCATTCAGCGGTGTTTGTACCCGCTGCGCCCACCAGCCGCGCCGGGGCGGCTTCCAGCACATTGACCAGCAACGCCACCGGCCCACTGGTAGTCAGCGCCACCGTCACGGAAGGTGGCCAGACCGGCTCGGCAACGCAGACGATCTATCTCCGGCCCCAGCCCGGGCCGCTGGAAATTCTGGTTCCAGCCTACTTCTACCCCTCTGCCACATCGGACTGGAATGCGCTGACTGCCAGCGCAATCGCCCATCCCTCGGTCGCCATCACGGCCATCATGAACCCCAACAATGGCGTCTTCAGTAGCGCAGATGCCAACTTCACGCGCGCGGCGACGGAGTTTGTAGGTGCCGGGGGCAAGGTGCTGGGCTATGTTTACACCCGCTATGGCAAGGGCAGCCGCTCCATCGCCGACATCAAGGCGAACATCGACAAATACCTGCAGTTCTATGGGCGTGAGCGCATCAGTGGCATCTTTCTCGATGAAATGGCCAGCGAAACTTCAAAGCTCGACTTCTACCGAGAGATCTACAGCTACATCAAAGGCATTGATCCCAGCCTGCGCGTGGTGGGCAACCCGGGCCTGATTCCGACGGCTGGGTATGCAGGTATCGCCGACACCCTGGTGAGTTTCGAAGGCACGGCGGCCGACTACCAGAAATTCGATCCGCGCACGCAAAACGCCTGGCTGTACACCTACACCAACAGAACGCAAGCCATGCTCACCCACAACACCGCCACTTGCGGCGCCATGCAGGGGGCGGTGCAAGCCGCCGCATCGGCCCGCAACAATACCGGGTGGGTGTACGCGACTGAGCGGGAATTCAACTACGCCACGGGTGTGGGCAACCCCTGGGCGGCCCTGCCGACCTACTGGGATGCACTGGTGCAAACAGTGGGCGCTGTGAACGCCGGGGCGACGCTGCCCCGCTGCTGAAGACCTGCCGGCGTTCTAGCCGATCAACCGTTCAGCGCATCGGCGCGCGCCTGGGCGGCGGCAAAGTCGAGGTCACCCGAGTAAATGGCGCGCCCGCAGATCACGCCCTCGACGCCTTCGCTCTCCACGGCGCAGAGTTGCTCAATGTCGCACATGTTGCTGAGCCCGCCCGATGCAATGACCGGAATCGTGAGCGCCTGGGCCAGCTTGACCGTGGCCTCGATGTTGATACCCGAGAGCATGCCATCGCGCCCGATGTCGGTGTAGATGATGGACTCGACGCCCCAATCCTCAAACTTCTTGGCCATGTCCACCACTTCGTGGCCGGTGAGCTTGCTCCAGCCGTCGGTGGCCACCTTGCCATCCTTGGCGTCGAGGCCGACGATGATGTGCCCGCCAAAGGCCGTACAGGCGTCCTTGAGGAAGCCCGGGTTCTTGACAGCAGCCGTACCGATGATGACGTAGCGCAGTCCACCGTCGATGTATTTTTCGATGGTGTCGAGATCACGAATGCCGCCACCGAGCTGCACCGGAATATCGTCACCCACCTCACGCAGGATGGACTTGATGGCGGCGTAGTTCTTGGGCTTGCCCGCGAACGCGCCATTGAGGTCCACCAGATGCAGGCGGCGCGCACCCGCATCCACCCATTTGCGCGCCATGGCGGCGGGGTCTTCGCCAAAGGTGGTGGATTGGTCCATGTCGCCTTGCTTGAGGCGAACGCAGTGGCCGTCCTTGAGATCGATGGCGGGGATGAGCAGCATGGTGGTGAGGTTCGGGAGAAAAAGGGCGAGTCACGACTCGGCCCGAACGGGGTGAAAAATATCA
>JAUYGP010000040.1 GCA_030690515.1 Giesbergeria sp. | reverse complement strand
TGGAGTCCATCCTGGCCAGCATGGTGGTGGCCGTCACCATCACCCCCGTGCTGTGCTACTACCTGCTGCCGCGCATGAAGCAACTGCATGCGGGTGACAGTCCGCTGGCGGCCTGGCTCAAGCGCTGGGATGCACGCTTGCTGAACGGGTCGTTCGATCATGCACGCACGCTGCTGGCGGGGGCCTTGATCATGGTTCTGGCCGTTGCCGCCAGCGTGCCCTTCTTTCCGCGCTCTTTCCTGCCGCCCTTCAACGAAGGCACCCTCACGGTGAACGTGTTGCTCAACCCCGGTACCTCGCTGGAAGAGTCCAACCGCATCGGAACACTGGCCGAGCAACTGGCGCTGCAAGTCCCCGAGGTTACCCAGGTGGGCCGCAGAACCGGCCGCGCCGAACTGGACGAGCATGCCGAGGGGGTGCACTACACCGAGATGGATATCGACCTCAAGGTGTCTGAGCGCAGCCGCGATGTTGTGGTGCAGGACATTCGCGCCCGTCTGGCCACCCTGCCTGCGGCCACCAGCGTGGGGCAACCTATTTCGCACAGGCTGGATCACCTGCTCTCGGGCGTGCGGGCCCAGATCGCGCTGAAGGTGTACGGCGACGACCTGGACACGCTGCGCGGCCTGGCTGGCGACCTGCGCGACCGTCTGTCGAGCATTCCGGGCATCACCGACCTGCAGATTGAGAAGCAGGTGCTGATTCCGCAGATCAAGATCCACCTGGACTACGAGCAGGCCGCACGCTACGGCGTCGCACCCGGTGCCGTTTTGCGATCCTTGCAGCAGATGATCGAAGGCGAGCGCATCACCCAGATCGTCGAAGGCAACCGCCGATTTGACCTGGTGGTGCGCCTGCCCGAGGACGACCGCGGGTTGCACGCGCTCAAGGGCCTGCTGATCGAAACCCCCACGGGAACGGTACCCCTGTCGCTGTTGGCTACCATTGAAGACGGCGAAGGCCCCAACCAGGTCAGCCGCGAGAACGCGCGCCGGCGCATCGTGGTGTCGGCCAATACCGATGGCAGCGACATGGCGCGCATCATTGGCGACATCCGCACCACGCTGGCCGCCACGCCCCTGCCCGAGGGGTATTTCACGGCGCTTGAAGGCCAATTCCAGGCCCAGGAGCAAGCGGCCCGATTGATTGCCCTGCTGGCCCTGGTGTCGCTGGCCATGATCTTCCTCGTGCTCTACAGCCGCTACCGCTCCACCGTGCTCACGCTCATCATCATGGGCAATATTCCGCTGGCCCTGGTGGGCAGCGTGCTGGCGTTGTGGATCTCGGGCCAACCGCTGTCGGTGGCCGCGCTGGTGGGCTTCATCACGTTGACGGGTATTTCGACGCGCAACGGCATTCTCAAGATCAGCCACTACATCAACCTGTGCGCATTCGAGGGCGAGAAGTTTGGCCGAAAGCTCATCGTGCGTGGCTCGCTTGAGCGCCTCACCCCGGTGCTGATGACGGCGCTGGT
>JAUYGP010000031.1 GCA_030690515.1 Giesbergeria sp. | reverse complement strand
ATCAGGGGATCGATCTTGCCTTCTTTGGCCAACTGGTTGAGGTTTTGGGTGAACTGCTCCAGTGGCGAGGCTTTCTCGCTCTTTTCGCCGCTCGGCCCTTCCTCGCTCTCTGCGGGGCCTTCCGACCCCTTGGCAGGCTCGGGTGGCTCGCCTTTCTTGATGCCGTGCGCAATGAAATTGACCACGTCCAGGCGTGTGACGCCCTGCTGGTGCAGGTAATAGACGGCGTGGGAGTCTTTCTCGCCAAAGATGGCGACGAGCACGTTGGCGCCGTTGACTTCCTTCTTGCCGTTGCCGGTGGACTGCACATGCATGATGGCGCGCTGGATGACGCGCTGGAAACCCAGCGTGGGCTGTGTATCCACCTCATCGGTGCCTGCCACCTGCGGGGTGTTGTCCTTGATGAAGTTCGCAAGCGATGCGCGCAAATCTTCAACATTGGCAGAACAAGCGCGCAAAACCTCGGCTGCGCTGGGATTGTCGAGCAGGGCAAGCAGTAAATGCTCGACGGTAATGAACTCGTGGCGCTGCTGGCGGGCCTCCACGAAGGCCATGTGCAAGCTTACTTCCAGTTCCTGGGCAATCATATGAACTCCTTTGTGCTTGCAGGTAAGGTATTAATGGGGAGATCGGGGCGGTGGGCCGTTTATTCAACCGGCTCACTGATGCACTGCAGCGGATGACCCGCCTGGTGGGCAGCATCGAGCACCTGATCGACCTTGGTGGCCGCAATATCGCGCGAATACACGCCGCAAACGGCTTTACCGTCCAGATGGATCTTGAGCATGATCTGGGTGGCTGTTTCGCGGTCCTTGCTGAAAAACTCCTGCAAAACGACGATGACGAACTCCATGGGGGTGTAGTCGTCGTTGAGCATCAGCACTTGGTACATCTGCGGCGGCTGCGTCTTCTGGGTGCGCCGCTCCAGCACGACCGAACCGCCGTCATCCGGCGCAGGCCGTTGCACGGCGGGCGCAGGGGAAATTGAAGGGGGTTTAGTTGCCATGAATTTCATTCTAGCGATCCGCGGATATGGTTGCATGCAGGGGAAATATGACCACGGTTCTGGCAATTTCAAACCCCCACTTCAGATGCTTCATTCGTAGACCACCACAGCATCACCACCGGCGGCCTGGGCACGCCAAGCAGCCAAGGATGCGTCGGTGGGATAAGTGCGGTGCGCCTCGCTCAGCTGCAGCTCGGCGGCGGCGCCCTCCTGCCCTGCGCTACAGCGCACACCCAGGCGCACGCGCAGGCCATGCTGCAATTCGCCTTGCTCAGTGCTCTCCCGGCGGGGAGAAAACTCGCGCAGCAGGCGGGCGACTTCGGGTGGCTTATCTCCCACAGCCACGCGTAAGTACTTGCCGAACCGGCAGCGCGCGGTGGCCAGATCCATGACCTGCTGCACGATAAAGCGCGCCTCGAAACCGTTGCGCCCGGGTTGCAAGCGGCCGCTGACTATCACCAGTTCATCGTCTTTGAGTTGATCGCGAAACGCCGTGATAACAGCCTCGCTGGCCGACGCCTCCACCCTGCCCGCCCCGTCGTCGAGCTGAAAAATGCCCTGTCGGCCCCGCTGGCCGTTAACCACACGGAAATCACTGACGATGCCCGCCACGGTCTGGGTTTCCCTGCCCTCGTTCAATTCACCCACACGGGTACGCACAAAGCGGCCCACTTCCCGCGCGGCTTCGTCGAACAGATGGCCCGAAAGGTAAAAACCCAGTGCCGATTTCTCGAACATCAGGCGCTCCCGCACGCCCCAGGGCGGCACATCCACCAGGTCGGGCTCCTGGGTGCTGGAACCATGGGCATCTTCGCCCATCATGTCGAACAACCCCCCTTGGTTGAGGTTGGCCAGCGTGGCGGTGGAGAAATCGAAGGCCCGATCGAGCGATGCCGAGAGCGCGCCCCGGTGCTGGTCAAGGGCATCAAAGGCCCCTGCCTTGATGAGCGCATCCACGGTGCGCTTGTTGATTTTGCTGCGGTCCACGCGCACACAGAAGTCGAACAGACTGGTAAAAGGCCCGCAGGTGGCGCCCCGCGGCCCTTCGCCACGGCCCTCGCGCGCCGCAACAATGGCCTCGATGGCTTGCTGACCTGTGCCTTTGACGGCGCCCAGGCCATAGCGGATCACCGTGTTGGTGACGGGTTCAAAACGGTAGCGCCCGCGGTTGATGTTGGGAGGTTCGAACTCCATTTTGAAGTTCTTGCGGGCGTCCTCGTACAAGACCTTGAGCTTGTCGGTATCGTCCATTTCCACGGTCATATTGGCACAGAAGAACTCGGCCGTGAAATGGACCTTGAGCCAGCCGGTGTGGTAGGCCAGCAGCGAATAAGCCGCCGCGTGCGATTTATTGAAGCCGTAACCCGCAAACTTCTCCATCAGGTCGAAGACTTCGTCAGCCTTCTCCTGTCCGATGCCTTTCTCTGCGGCACCCTTGCGGAAGATGGCACGGTGCTCGGCCATTTCCTCAGCCTTCTTCTTGCCCATGGCCCGGCGCAGCATGTCGGCGCCGCCCAGGCTGTAGCCGCCCAGCACCTGGGCGGTTTGCATCACCTGCTCCTGGTACAC
>JAUYGP010000016.1 GCA_030690515.1 Giesbergeria sp. | reverse complement strand
CGATTGTGCACCGCCCGTTTGGCCTACATCGTCGTTCACTTTTGAGTAGGGCCGGCGTGGGGCAAAATCAGTTCCGTTCTGCATTTTCAGAGATTGGATCCCGGCAATGAAGCGCTTATTGGTACTCTTGACAACTCTGGCTGCAACGCTGCTCACAGGCTGCGGCTACAACGATTTTCAACGCCTCGACGAACAATCCAAGGCGGCCTGGAGCGAAGTGCTCAACCAATACCAGCGCCGCGCAGACCTGGTACCCAACATTGTCGCCACAGTCAAAGGCGAAGCCAGTTTCGAGCAGGAAACACTTACCAAGGTCGTCGAAGCCCGCGCCAAGGCGACCTCCATACAGGTGACTCCTGCGACGCTGAACGACCCCCAGGCCTTTGCGAGGTTCCAACAGGCACAGGGAGAACTGTCCGGGGCGCTTTCGCGCTTGATGGTGGTGGCCGAGCGCTACCCGACACTCCAGGCCAACCAGGGCTTCCGCGATTTGCGTGTAACGCTGGAAGGCACAGAAAATCGGATTACTGTGGCGCGCAACCGGTACATCCAGTCAGTGCAGGAATACAACGTACTGGCGCGCAGCTTTCCAAGCAACCTGACTGCCATGGCATTCAGCTACACCCCAAAACCCAGTTTCACGGTGCAAAACGAGGCTCAAATCGCAATCCCACCGGCGGTGGATTTTTCTGCATCCAAACCCTGATATTTGGTAATTTATGCCTGTATCGCTTATCTGGCGGTCGCTAGCAGCTATTGTATTTATAGCAGCCTTTCTCGGACAAGCCCGAGCTGAGACACCGCAGTCCGTGCCTGTACTGACTGCCCATGTGATCGACCAAACCGGCACCCTGGATGCTCGCCAGCAGCAGGCCCTCGAGCAACAACTGACGGCACTCGAGCAAACTCACGGCTCACAGGTGGTGGTGCTAATGGTAACGACCACCGCGCCCGAAGACATCGCCAGCTATGCGAACCGCGTCGCGAATACATGGAAAATTGGCCGCCGCACCGTGGGCGACGGCGTGTTGGTCGTGGTTGCAAAGAATGATCGAAAGATGCGACTTGAAGTCGCCAAGGCACTGGAAGGGGCAATCCCCGATATTGCGGCGGCGCGGATTATCGATTCTGCGATGAAGCCACGCTTTCGCGAAGGCGATTTCAGCGGCGGGTTGCGAGCAGCCGTTTCCCAGATTCAGGCACTGATTTCGGGCGAGGCACTTCCAAAGCCGTCTGCCGCCTCAGATGTATCAAGTCGTGGCGACGCGTTCGACTGGGGAGAGTTGGCGATTTTCCTGTTTCTTGGGGTGGCTCTGGGCGGCCCGCTTGCACGCGCGTTACTGGGCAACGCGCCGGGCTCTTTGCTGGCCGGTGGGCTTGCAGGAGTCGCTGCCTACTTCGCGACTGCTAGCGTCGTGCTATCAGTCTTTGCAGGCCTTGCAGCGCTGATCTACACGCTTGCCACGGCAGCATCCTCCCGCGCTGCATCGTCGCGGGGAAGCGGTAATGGCGGGGGCGGGGGTTGGAGCAGCGGATCGTCGGATAGCGGCGGCTTTAGTTCGGGTGGTGGAGGTGATTTTGGCGGCGGCGGTGCCTCCGGGGACTGGTGAAAATGACGATGAGACCTTTCTCTCTCTTGGGCGCAGCGGGACGCCTTTTGCAGCACCGCTGGCAAGACCAGCGCGTGCACCGGGCAATACCAGACGATGCTCTTCAACGATTAAAGGAACATATTGCCCGTAGTGAGCAGCGGCACAGCGGACAAATCCGTATCTGTGTCGAGGGCGGTTTGCCATGGAGCTATTTGCGCCGCCACGCACCCTGTCGAGAACGCGCTCTGATGATGTTCAGCAAGCTGCGCATCTGGGATACGGAGCACAACAATGGCGTACTGGTCTATCTTCTGCTCGCAGAACGTTCCATCGAAATCGTGGCCGACCGGGGGCTGCGCGCTTACGTCCAGAGCTCGGATTGGCAGCAACTGGTCTCTCGCATGGCGTGCGCCTTCCGCGAGGCTCAATTCGAGCAGGGCTTGACGGGCGTCGTCGACGAGGTGAGCGCCCGACTCATCCAGCATTTTCCCGCGTCCAACGATACAGACCATGCCAACGAGCTGCCTGACGAGCCCTACATTGCCTAGAAAGAGCGCGCAAGACGCACCCAAAAAAATACCCGGCAAAGCCGGGTATGGAAATATCCAGTGAGGACCTGGTCTATTTCTTTTGCCGATATTTACGCAACGCGGCGATCTGAGCAGCCATGACAGCCAACTCGGATTGTGCGCGAGCCAAATCGATCTCGCCCTTGGCGTTTTTGACCGCCTCTTCCGCAGCTGCCTTGGCCGCGTTGGCCTTCTCATCATCCAGATCTTTGCCACGAACGGCGGTGTCCGATAGAACGGTCACGCAGTCGGGTTGGACTTCGAGAATACCGCCAGCGACAAAAACGAATTCTTCGCTGCCATCGGCCATTTCGATACGTACCGAGCCCGGCTTGATACGGGTAATCAGTGGTGTGTGGCGTGGATAGACGCCCAGTTCGCCCGCTTCGCCGGGCAAGGCAACGAAACGCGCCTCACCCGAGAAGATGGACTCCTCGGCACTCACAACGTCGACATGTATGGTGTTGGCCATCTGAATTCCTTTGGAAACCTGCAAAAAGCAATAGCGCGGTGGAGGAGGACACTCCTTGACGAAGAAGGTCCACCCGCCTCCGTTTACGCCATCTTCTTGGCCTTCTCGAACGCTTCGTCGATGGTACCCACCATGTAGAACGCTTGCTCTGGCAGGTGATCGCACTCGCCGTTCACAATCATCTTGAAACCACGGATGGTCTCCGACAGCGGAACATACTTGCCAGGCGAACCCGTGAACACTTCGGCCACGTGGAACGGCTG
>JAUYGP010000736.1 GCA_030690515.1 Giesbergeria sp. | reverse complement strand
TCCACCCGCAGCAGCACCGAAGTGCGCGCCGAAGGCCATGCCGCACTGCCCAACTTCGCCAAGGGCCCGGTGGCCGACCATGCAGCCCGCGCGGTCAGCACGCAAGAGCGCACCGCTGTGCGTGCCGAGGCCGTCACGGCTGCTCGTGCACACCTGATCGCCACTGGCGAACGCAGCTAAACACGGCACGGCGGCGCCACGCGCCGCCCCCCCCAAGGCCCGCACCGTTTGCACGGTGTGGGCCTTTGCTTTTGTGCGCCACCATGGCACAGGCGCGCCCTGCGACGCACCAGACACTGGCACAGCACCCCAGCATGGTGCAGACGCCTCTGGCACCGCACGGTTCTGGCCGACTGCACTGCCAGGGTGCGTACTCCTGTACCCATAGGCGCAGCCCACAGGCATTTCATCGCTGGCACGGTCATTGCATTGCAGTACATACAGGCGCAAATCCAACGCGCCCATGTTCTGCAATTGAATTGCCCAGGGAGGGGCTCCGATGAAAAAACCCAGGCTGGTCATGGTAGGCAACGGAATGGCCGGTGTGCGCACGCTTGAAGAGCTGCTCAAGATCGCACCCGACCTGTACGACATCACGGTGTTCGGCGCCGAGCCGCACCCCAACTCCAACCGCATCCTGCTCTCGCCCGTGCTGGCGGGGGAGCAGACGCTGGACGAGATCATCCTCAACGACTGGTCTTGGTACACCGAAAACGGCATTCACCTGCATGCCGGCTGCACGGTGGACACGGTGGACCGCGTACGCCGCGTGGTGCATGCCACCGATGCCGCAGGCGCCGTCATCAGCGCGGAATACGACCGCCTCATCCTCGCCACGGGCTCCAACCCGTTCATTCTGCCCATTGCAGGCCACGAGCTCGATGGCGTACTGGCCTACCGCGACATTGCCGACACGCAGGCCATGATCGATGCTGCGACCACCTACAAGCATGCGGTCGTCATTGGTGGCGGCCTGTTGGGGCTGGAGGCCGCCAACGGCCTGATGAAGCGCGGCATGCAGGTGACCGTGGTGCACGCCAGCGAATGGCTGATGGAGCGCCAGCTCGACAGCGTGGCCGGCAAGATGCTGCAGAAGTCGCTGGCCGAGCGCGGCATGCAGTTCCTCATGCAGGGGCAGACCGCAGCGCTGCTGGGCAACGATACCGGCCGGGTGTGCGCCGTGCAATTCAAGGACGGCACCGAGGTGCCCGCCGACCTGGTGGTGATGGCCGTGGGCATCCGCCCCAACACGGCCTTGGCCGAGAAAATGCGCCTGCACGTGAACCGCGGCATTGTGGTGAGCGACACGCTGCAGACGACGACCGACGCACGCATCTATGCCGTGGGCGAGTGCGCTGCGCACCGGGGCATTGCCTACGGGCTGGTGGCGCCGTTGTTCGAGCAGGGGCGCGTGCTGGCCAACCACCTGGCGGAGTTCGGCATTGGCCGCTACCAGGGCTCGCTGACCTCCACCAAGCTCAAGGTGACGGGCATCGACCTGTTCTCGGCCGGAGACTTCCAGGGCGGCGCAGGCACGGAGGAAATCGTCATGAGCGACCCGAGCGCCGGTGTGTACAAGAAGCTCGTGCTCAAGGACGACAAACTCGTGGGCGCCTGCCTGTATGGCGACACGGTGGATGGCAGCTGGTACTTCAAGCTGCTGCGCGACGCGCGCCCCGTGGGCGACATCCGCGACAAGCTGATGTTTGGCGAATCCAACATGGGCGACGCCGGCCACCAGGGCCACAACAAGGCCGCTGCCATGCTGGACACCGACGAGGTGTGCGGCTGCAATGGCGTCACCAAGGGCACCATCTGCAAGGCCATCAAGGAGAAGGGGCTGTTCACACTGGACGAGGTGCGCAAGCACACCAAGGCCAGCGCCAGCTGCGGCTCGTGCACCGGCCTGGTGGAACAGATTTTGATGTTCACCGCCGGGGGTGACTATTCGCAAACGCCCAAGACCAAGCCGCTGTGCGGCTGCACCGAACACGGGCACCAGGCCGTGCGCGACGCCATCCGCACGCACAAGCTGCTGAGCACGGGCGCGGTGTTCCGTTTCATGGACTGGAAAACCCCCAACGGCTGCCCGAGCTGCCGCCCGGCCATCAACTACTACTGCATCAGCACCTGGCCCAAAGAGGCGCAGGACGACCCGCAGAGCCGCGCCATCAACGAACGCAGCCACGCCAATATCCAGAAAGACGGGACGTATTCCGTGGTGCCCCGCATGTGGGGCGGCGAGACCACGGCGGACGAGTTGCGCCGCATCGCCGATGTGGTGGACAAATACAAAATTCCCACCGTCAAGGTCACGGGCGGCCAGCGCATCGACCTGCTGGGCGTCAAAAAGGAAGACCTGCAGGCCGTCTGGAAGGACATTGGCATGCCCAGCGGCCATGCCTACGCCAAGGCGCTGCGCACGGTGAAGACCTGCGTGGGCAGCGAGTGGTGCCGCATGGGCACACAGGACAGCACCAAAATGGGCAAGGACCTGGAGCGCGCCTTTGTGGGCATGCACGCACCGCACAAGGTCAAGTTCGCCGTCAGCGGCTGCCCGCGCAACTGTGCCGAGAGCGGCATCAAGGACGTGGGCATCATCGGCGTGGACAGCGGCTGGGAGATGTACGTGGCGGGCAACGGCGGCATCAAGACCGAGGTGGCGCAGTTCTTCGTCAAACTCAAAACCGCCGAGGAAGTCATGGAATACACCGGCGCCTTCATGCAGCTCTACCGCGAGGAAGCCTGGTACCTGGAGCGCACCGTGCACTACGTGGCGCGCGTGGGCCTGGA
>JAUYGP010000735.1 GCA_030690515.1 Giesbergeria sp. | reverse complement strand
GGAGGTCGATTTCTCGTTCGAGATCGACGGCCTGGCGCGCTTTCGCGTCAACGCCTTCAACCAGAACCGCGGCGCAGCCGCCGTGTTCCGGACCATTCCCAGCAAGATCCTGACCCTGGAACAACTCAACGCGCCGAAGATTTTTGGCGACCTGTCGCTCAAGCCGCGCGGCCTGGTGCTGGTGACGGGCCCCACCGGTTCGGGCAAGTCCACCACGCTGGCGGCCATGGTCAACTTCCTCAACGAGAGCGAGTACGGCCACATCCTCACGGTGGAAGACCCAATCGAATTCGTGCACGAATCCAAGAAGTGCTTGATCAACCAGCGCGAAGTGGGGCCAATGACGCTCTCCTTCGCGGCAGCACTGAAATCCGCTCTGCGCGAAGATCCGGACGCCATCCTTGTGGGCGAAATGCGCGACCTCGAAACCATTCGCCTGGCCATGACTGCAGCCGAAACCGGCCACTTGGTTTTCGGCACGCTGCACACGTCGAGCGCCGCCAAGACCATTGACCGGATCATCGACGTGTTCCCGGCCGAAGAGAAGGAAATGGTTCGCGCCATGTTGTCCGAGTCGCTGCAGGCCGTGATCTCGCAGACCCTGTGCAAGCTCAAGGACGGTTCGGGCCGCGTGGCTGCACACGAGATCATGTTGGGCACCAGCGCTATCCGAAACCTCATCCGAGAAGCCAAGGTGGCACAGATGTATTCCACCATCCAGACCAGCAACAGCGTCGGCATGCAGACGCTGGACCAGAACCTGACCGACCTGGTGCGGCGCAACATCATCAGCCCCGCCGAGGCCCGCAGCAAGGCCAAAATCCCCGACAACTTCCCCGGTTGATCTCCTCTTCAACCGTCTGACACTGGCCGCCCGCTGGCGGCCCACTGGAGCACCCCATGAAAGGCATTCTTGGTCTTTTGCGCATGACGACGCGCAACAACAAGCCACAGGACCACCAGGACTCTGTCTTCTTTTCCACCGCGTTCGCCAACCAGGGCGTGGAATCGACAATGTTGGTCCCTTGGGAGGCCCGTGCCGTTGAGGTCGGCGCCAAACGCATGCCCGTCAGCCGCGGGGGCAAGCTGCTGCAGGCATTGTGGGCCAAGGACAAGTACATGGCCCACCTCGACCAGGATGCGGTCAAGCGCATGGAGCGTTTCTTCGAATTTGCCCAGGTATCGCCCAACCGCGACGTGATCCGCCAGGACGAATACGGCAACTTCATGATCGTGCTGCTGACCGGCACCATCGCCGTAGACCGCGTGCAGCCCTGGGGAGAGCAATTGCGTCTGGCAGAAACCCGTCCCGGGGACATTTTGGGCGAAATGTCGCTGCTTGACAGCGGTATCCGCTTTTCGGCCTGCACCACGCTGACCGACTGCGAGGTCGCCGTACTCAGCGCCGATGCCATGGACGACATGATGGACAAAGATCCACAACTTGCCGCCAGCCTGGTGGCTTTGCTGGCACGCAAGCTGTCGCTGCGCCTGCGGGTGGTCAGCGCACGTTTGAGCGAGAACCAGAAATGATGCACCGGCGCGCAGACGCTACGTGCGGGAGGAATTGACATGGAACGCGATCAGGCCAGTAAATTCATCAACGACTTGCTCAAGTTGCTGGTCGGCCGCAACGGCAGTGACCTATTTATCACGGCCGATTTCCCACCGGCGATCAAGGTCGATGGGGCCATCGCCAAGGTGTCGCCTCAGCCGCTGTCCCCCAATCACACCCTGACGCTGGCCCGCTCCATCATGAGCGACAAGCAAGCCGCCGAGTTCGAGCGCACCAAGGAGTGCAACTTCGCCATCTCGCCTTCGGGTATCGGTCGTTTCCGTGTGAATGCCTTCATTCAACAAGGCCGCGTGGGCATGGTTCTGCGGGTGATTCCACTGATCCTGCCGACCATTGATGGCCTGGGTGTGCCGCAGGTGCTCAAGGAAGTCACCATGGCCAAGCGCGGCCTGTGTATCCTGGTGGGCGCCACAGGCTCGGGGAAATCGACCACGCTGGCGGCCATGGTGGACTGGCGCAACGAGAATTCTTTTGGCCATATCATCACTGTCGAAGATCCTGTCGAGTTCGTCCACCCTCACAAAAACTGCGTAGTGACGCAGCGCGAAGTAGGGCTCGATACCGACAGCTGGGAAGCAGCCCTGAAAAACACGTTGCGCCAGGCGCCCGACGTCATTCTGATGGGCGAAATCCGTGACCGCGAGACGATGGAGCATGCCATTGCTTTCTCGGAAACCGGTCACCTTTGCCTGGCTACCTTGCACGCCAACAGTGCCAACCAGGCCCTCGACCGTGTGATCAACTTCTTCCCGGAAGAGCGTCGTGCACAGCTGCTGATGGACCTCTCTCTCAACTTGCGTGCGCTCGTGTCCCAGCGCCTTATCCCCAAGCAAGATGGCAAGGGCCGCGCAGCGGCCGTGGAGATCATGCTGAATACGCCGCTGATTTCCGACCTGATCTTCAAGGGCGATGTGGCTGAGATCAAGGAGATCATGAAGAAGAGCCGCAACCTGGGCATGCAGACCTTCGATCAGGCCCTTTTCGATCTGTTTGAGTCCAATGTGATCACCTACGAAGATGCCTTGCGCAATGCCGACTCGCTCAACGACCTGCGCCTGCAGATCAAACTCAGCAGCCAACGTGGCAAGTCGACCGACCTGGCCTCGGGCACCGAGCATTTCGTGATCGTCTGAACCCTGCACCCACCACCCTCCTCCCGGCCCGCGCCCGCCGCGGGCTTTTTTCATTCAAGGACTGAACACCATGCCCAGCACCAATTCCCGCACCTACGAGCCCATCGTTTCCCGCAAAGTTGCCTTTCTGGGGCTGGGCGTGATGGGCTATCCCATGGCTGCGCATCTGGCATTGGCGGGCCATCAGGTGACGGTGTACAACCGCACCGAGTCCAAAGCACTGGCTTGGTGCAGTGAATACGTCCGTACCAACGCCCCACGGCACGGCCCCACGCCACGCCTGGCCGCGCAGGGCGCTGAGATCGTTTTTTGCTGTGTTGGGAACGACGATGACCTGCGCTCTGTGGTACTGGGTGCCGACGGCGCTTTTGCTGGAATGGAGCCTGGTGCCATTTTTGTAGACCACACCACAGCGTCAGCCCAGGTGGCGCGGGAGTTGTTCGGTGCGGCTCGCACCCTGGGTCTGCAATTCGTCGATGCGCCGGTTTCCGGCGGTCAGGCTGGCGCCCAAAATGGCTTACTCACCGTCATGTGCGGTGGTGATGCTGCGGCGTTCGATAAGGTGCAGCCAGTGGGGATGGCGTTCTCCCGCGCCTTCACTCGCTTGGGGGATTCAGGTGCAGGGCAGTTGACCAAAATGGTGAACCAGATCTGCATTGCCGGGCTGGTGCAAGGCCTCTCAGAGGCCGTCGCCTTTGGTCAGCGTGCCGGGCTGGACATGAATTTGGTGCTGGACGTTATTGGCAAGGGCGCAGCACAGAGCTGGCAGCTCGACAACCGCGGCAAGACAATGGTGGCTGGGCAGTTTGACTTTGGTTTTGCCGTGGACTGGATGCGCAAGGATTTAGGACTGGTGCTGGACGAGGCCCACCGCAACGGTGCGCGGCTGCCCGTAACTGCACTGGTGGATCAGTTCTATGGCGACGTGCAGCATATGGGTGGCCAACGCTGGGATACGTCTAGTTTGATCAAACGTCTGGGCTGAGAACCACCGCAGCCCACTTCGGAGACCCCGCTTCAGGGGGCACTGCGGGGCGCTGCACTCGCTTCGCCGTTGTCCTGGGTCACCGGTGCGGGCTTCGAAGCTGTCATGCGCGCCAGATCGGCATCCGTCAGATATTCAAAAACCCGGACCACCTTGCTGACCCCGGTGACGCCACGGGCAATCGATGTGGCGCGTGCGGCCTCACGCTGCGTTACCAATCCCATCAGATACACCGCATTTCGCTCTGTGACCACCTTGAAACTGTTGGCCGACAGGTCCTTCGCATCAACCAGGCTGGCGCGCATCTTCCCAGTGATGAACGTGTCATTCGAACGCTGCCCCAGGGAGGTACTGGGCATGACCGCCAGTTCATTCACCACAGAACGGACGTTTTCTACACCTGCGACGATCTTTTCAATCTCTTGGCGCGCCTCGGCCGTACCGACTTCTCCCGTGACGAGCACCTGGCGGTTGTAACTTGTGACATTGACGTGGACCTTGTCACCATAGGCACCATGGATGCGGTTGGACGATCGCAGTTCGATGGTTTCATCCTCGATCTGAGTTCCGGCGGTCCGCCGGTCAATCGCCATCATGCCGCCAAGGGCTGCACCGCCCAGAACCACAGGCGTCGCGCAGCCTGCCACACCGGCAACCAGCGCTGTGGCAGCCATCAACGCACATAAAGTGCGATTCATACGAGTCGTCATCACGAAATCTCCTGTTCACCAAACAATTGGGCATCCATGCCGTCGCACAGGCAGTTAAGCACCAGGGTGTGCACCTCACGCACACGCGCTGCGCGATCGTGTGGGACGCAAATCAGCACATCGGTCTCCCGTACCACCCCAGCCAGCTCCCCACCGGTGCCGCCTGTCAGCGCCACCACCGTCATATCCCTCTCATGCGCCGCATGCACTGCGGCTAGCACGCTGGAGTCCGTCGCAGTGGTGCTCAGCACAAGCAGGAGGTCCCCCGCCTGCCCCAAGGCGCGCACTTGGCGTGCAAAGAGCTGCGGTGGCTTGTCAGAGCTGGCTACTGCTGCGGTCAGCAGCGCTCCGTCTGCACATAACGCAATGGCTGCAAATTCTGGCCGCTCCCGCTCAAACCCTGTCACGCAATACGCTGCAAATTGCTGCGCATGAGGGGCCGATGCACCGCTGCCGCAGGCCAGTACCTTCCCCCCGCTGGTAATGCAGGCCAGGAGTGCCTGGACGGCATCGGCAATGGGCCGCGCCAGGGTCTGTGCGGACTGATATTTCAGATCAGCGCTCTCGATAAAGTGCTGCTGTATGCGTTGCTCTAGCATGGGCCGTAGGATAGTCGTGCTGTTTCCAGAACGTGGATGATACCCGTGCGTGTTATGAATTTTGTAGCAATCGGTACTCTGTGTTCAACAAGCGGGTACTCAGGCTGCATCAAATGCGGCCTTGATCCACTGGACCGAATTCTCGACCAGAACCACGTCAAAACGGCATGGCGGCGGAGCCCCCCACCGCATGAGATAGTGCCGCGCCGCTAAGATGATGCGTCTCTGTTTGGTCGCGGCGATACTTGCCCCGGCTCCACCATAGGATTGACTGGAGCGCCTGCGAACCTCAACGAAGACCACTGTTCCATCCGGTTCCTGCACAATCAGATCGATTTCACCGCCCCCGCGCCCGGGCGTTCGATAATTGCGAGCTATCAGCCGCAGCCCCGCTGCCTGTAGGTGGGCCCATGCCAAATCTTCAGCGGCGTCGCCCTGCGCACGCGTAGTCGTCTTACCAGCAAATATCTTGTCAAGGAAATCCATTGAGCGCATCTTTCGCATCAGCCTTAGGCGCCGCCCGCGACGCGGCCTCAGAGCAGCACTATCCGCAAGCGACCTTGTATGTCGTCGCGACCCCCATCGGCAACCTGGCAGACATTACACTGCGCGCGCTTCATGTGCTGCAGTTGGCGGACACCCTGGCCTGTGAGGATACGCGACACACCCAGGGCATGCTGCGCACCTATGGCATTGACAAGGAGAGAAGCCAATTTCTCGCCGTTCACCAGCATAACGAGGCCGAATCTGCGCAGGCAGTAGTGGCACGCATGCAACAAGGTGAACGTGTCGCCTATGTAAGCGACGCTGGGACTCCAGGCGTGAGCGATCCTGGGGCACGTCTGGTTGCGGCGGCTCGTGCTGCACATCTCCGCGTGGTGCCGCTGCCCGGCCCCAGCAGCATCACGACAGCCATCAGTGCGTGCGGGATGATCCCCAATGGGGATAACGGTTTTGTTTTCTTTGGATTTTTGCCTACCAAGGCAACGGAGCGCAATGCCTGCCTACAGCGCCTCCGACACGAACCCCGTGGCATTGTGCTACTGGAAGCGCCACACCGCATCCACGAACTAGCGAATGCTCTTGCCGCGCTGGAGGAACGGCCTGTGACCTTGGCGCGAGAACTCACCAAACAATTCGAAGAGATTTCTACTCTGCCTGCAAGCGCACTCGCCGCTTGGCTACAAGCTGAACCTCACCGTGCCCGTGGTGAATTTGTGGTGCTGGTGCACCCAACCACAGTAGCCACCGATGACACCGACAGCCTGCGCATCCTTCGCCTCCTGTTGGAAGAAGTCCCTTTGAAGTCTGCGGTACGCCTCGCCGCCGCCATTACAGGGGCACCGCGCAACGCCTTGTACGACCATGCATTGGCCTTGCAAAAAGCACTGGTTGCGCCCACGCCTTTGGAAAGCAATGACTGAGCCTGCGTCGACATAAAAGAGCGACGCCAGCCTGGA
>JAUYGP010000732.1 GCA_030690515.1 Giesbergeria sp. | reverse complement strand
CTCATAAAGATGCCGAGAATCGCCGCCATGCTGCGTTGCAAATCCTCGCGATAGCAACGGCTATCGCTGCGGTTTGCGCCTTGTCTGACGACGATTTCGACATCTTTTTTTCTTCAACCAACTTCCAACTCAGGACACTAGCGCCTCTTCGCAGCGGCCGTCAAAGAACAGGTAGGGCTGAACTTGCATGGTGTCTCTCCTGCGGTGTGGGGTGCAGGTATACCTTTTTTTGCAGCGGCTGTCGCGCACCGCCGGGGGTGTGCAACCGATGCTTACAACGCTTGCAGATAGCGCTGTGCCAGCTCTTTGCGGGCTGCAGTGTCCAGCCCCAGCACATCCACCAGGTAAGTGTCGATACCGCCAAAGTCGGCATCCACGCGGTGCAGCGCGGCGTCGAGGAAGTCTTCCTGCACGCGCCACAGCACGGCCAGCACCTCGGATGGCGCCAGGCTGGCCAGGCCTTCGGGGCGGCGGTAGAGGCCGTTGGTGAGCAGGTAGTCTTCCATGACCGTGGCACGCGGCACGCCCAGCGCCAGCAGGATGAGCGCGGCGGCAAAACCGGTGCGGTCTTTGCCCGCCGTGCAGTGGAAGACGATGGGGCTGTCGTTGTCCAGCAGCAGGCGAAACATTTCAGCAAAGCGCGGTGCGTTGTCGTGCACAAAGCCCCGGTAGGTTTCCTGCATCAGCCCCACGGCGTCCTGCGCGGTCAGCGTGTGGCCTTGCTGTTGCAGGGCCAGTGCGCGGTGGATGACGGTGGGCTCAATGGTGAGCGGGTGGTAGGCCACGCCGGGCAGTGCGTAGGCCTGGGCGGCGCGTTCGCTGGCGCCCCGGAAGTCGATCGCGCGCGTAATGCCCAGCGTCTGTAGCCTGGCTTGGTCGTCCGGGGTCAGGGCCGCCAGGTGGTCTGAGCGGAACAGGCGCCGCCAGCGCAGCGTTTGGCCGCCCAGGCCCTGGTAGCCGCCCAGGTCACGGAAGTTGCTGGCACCAGCCAGATTGAGCGCACGGGGAAGGTCTTGCATGGCATCCAGAGGCGAAAGCAGAAAGATGCCAAGCGTAGCCCATTGGGATGAAGCCCTGGTGTCACGCGGGTTGGCTCCCTGCAGCCAAGATGTCCTTACGTTGCCAGGGCTTGTCCACCTACCTCGGTGGGGCACGATTCATAATGAAATACTTTTTGCACAAAGGATTTCGGATGGTGCTCCTGACCGAATTGCGGGGGCGGCTCAGTGCAGCCGTTGCCGACGATATGCGGGTGCGTGATCAGGTGGTTTGCGAGAACCTGCGCCGCATCCGTCTGGGCGCCTTGCTGGTTCTTCCGATCTTTATCGTGGCGGCGGTCTTGCTGCTGCCAGGAACATGGCAGGCGCACGATGGGGCCGTGGTGTCCTGGAAGCTTGCCGTCGGTCTTACGCATCTGGCGAGCCTGTGCTGCGCTCTGGTGATCGCTGTGCTGGCCCACAGGGCGCTGCACCGCAACCCTGCGGGCAGGCTGGGGCGTGTGTTGCCGGTGGCTGCGGCCGTGGTGACTTTGCTGATTGGTCTGGCGCTGACCCTTTTTTACCAGTGGGTGATGCCCAAGACGTCGCCCATGGTGGTAACAGCGCTGGGGGTTGCCATGCTGCTGTATCTGCGGCCCTCGGTCAGTGCCGTGTTGTTTGTGGGCCTGGCCGTGCTGGGCTTTGTAGCGCTGCCATTCACCCAGCACGACCCGGTGCTGCTGGCCAGCGGCCGCATCAGTGCGCTGGTTATTCCCCTGGTCGCGCTAATGTTTTCGATACTGTCGTGGCGCAAGAACACCGTCACCATTCTGCTCAGCCGCTCGCTGGCGCAGGCCAATGCCACGCTGGCAGCAAAGCAGGTAGAGCTGGAGCGCCTGGCATGGCACGACGGGCTGACGGGGTTGTGCAACCGCACCGAGTTCATGCGGCGCGCTAACCAGGAGTTGCTGCGCGCCCTGCGGCACCAGCACCCCACGTCCTTCCTGCTGCTCGATCTGGATCACTTCAAGCGGGTGAATGACCACTACGGCCACCCCACGGGCGACGCCGTGCTGCGCCATGCGGCCGACTTGCTCACGCAAAGTGTGCGCAGCACCGACCTGGTGGCCCGCCTGGGTGGCGAAGAGTTCATTGTGCTGCTGCCGCAAACCGGCCTGGATGCGGCCTTGCAGTGCGCTGAGAAGCTGCGCTTTGCGGTGCAGAACCAGCCGCTGTCCACCGAGGTCGACGGGCCGCTTTTCATCACCGTCAGTCTGGGTGTTGTGGACGTGCCCCATGACTCCGGGGCCGACATGACGGCGACCTATGCCGCCATTGACCGTGCCCTGTACCGCGCCAAGGAGGGCGGGCGCAACCGCGTGGAGGTGGGCATGCTGCAGGACGGGTTCAGCCCGACCGAACCCGCCCGCCTAGCGGCCTGATACGGTTTCGCACCTTGTTCTCGCTCTGATTGCAAAACCCGTCTGAGGCACGCGCTGGCCAGCGCGCCCTCAGCAGCACCTGGGTTCAGCCCAGGTGCGCGCCCAGAATGCCTGCCAGCTCGAACATGCCCGCGCTGTCTTTGCCAAACACGGCGCGCAACTTGTCGTCGGCGACGATGGTGCGCTTGTCTTTGGGGTCTTGCAGGTTGTGGGCCTTGATGTATTCCCACATCTTCTTGACGGCTTCGGGGCGGGCTACGGGGTCGGTACCAATCACCGCGGCCAGGGCGGCGCTGGGGGCCTTGCCTGCGGCGGGTTTGCGCGGTGCCTTGGCGGCCGCTGTTTTGCTGGCGGGGGCTTTTTTGGCGGCAGCAGGTTTTGCAGTCTTTTTGGCTGCAGCGCTTGTCTTACCTGCCTTGGCAGCTATCGTTTTAGCGGCGGCACCGGGGCGCGGCGGGAACTTGCTGGGGGCAAACTCAAAGTTGACCTTGCCCGCTTCTTTGTCCCACGCCAGGTGGGCCTTGAAGGCGCGGCGGGTGCGCATGCTCACAAACTTGTCGAGCAGGTCGGTCTTGCCGGTGGCCAGCAGCTTGTGCATCTGCTCGCGCTCCACGGGTTGCTGCAGGATGATCTTGCCGCTTTTGAAGGTGCAGCTGGGGGTGGGCTGCGCAGCCGTGGGCACAGCCTTGCTGCAAACGTAGTTGCTGCCGTGCTCGTGCACTTCCGATGCGCAGATGGGGCAGGCGCCCAGGGCGGCGTCTTCAAACTCCACCAGCTCGCCCGATTCTTCGCCCTTCTTGTCGTCGCCAAAGTCGAATTCGAGTTTGTAGTTGTGTGTCTCGTCGTCGTATTTGATGACGATCTCGGACGTAAACGGCCAGCCCGCTTTGGACCGGAAGCCTTCCAGCGGGCCAATCTTTTTGTCACGCAGCAAGGCGTTGGCCTCAGCGGTTTCAAAGGTGCGGCCTGCCGGTGATTTGCCAAAGCTGAAGCCGCAGGGCTCGGCGCCGGGTTTGCCAACGCAGGCAAAGCGGCGGTAGTTTTCTTTGACCACACCGCCGCAGTTGGGGCAGGGTGATTCGAGCGTGGCGTAGTCGCCGGGAATGGTGTCACGGTCGTATTCCTTGGCCTTCTTGACCATGCGCTCGGTCATGGCGGCAATGCCGGCCATGAAGGCCTCGCGGCTGAGCAAGCCTTTCTCCATCTGCGAGAGCTTGAATTCCCATTCGCCGGTCAGGTCGGCGCGGCAGAGTTCTTCGACCTCCAGGCCGCGCAAGAGCGTCATCAACTGGAAGGCCTTGGCCGTGGGGATGATTTCGCGGCCTTCGCGCAGCATGTATTTTTCGGTCAGCAGGCCTTCGATGGTGGCTGCGCGCGTGGCGGGGGTGCCCAGACCTTTCTCTTGCATGGCGCTGCGCAACTCTTCATCGTCGATCTGCTTGCCCGCGCTTTCCATGGCGCCCAGCAGCGTGGCTTCGGAGTAGCGGGCGGGGGGCTTGGTCTTGAGGCCCTTGGCGTCCACTGGCGCGGCCAGGGGCTTTTCGCCCGGCTGCACGGCCACCAAGTTCTGGCCCTTGTCGCCGTCTTTGCCGCCTTCCACCTCGCCCGCGGCTTCTTTGCCGTAAATGGCCAGCCAGCCGGGCTTGACCAGGACCTTGCCTTCTGTCTTGAAGTGGTACTGGTGGCCAGACACGTCCACACGGCTGATGCGCGTTGTGACCTGGTATTCGGCACTGGGGAAGAACACCGCCATGAAGCGGCGCACCACCAGGTCGTACAGTTTTTGCTCGGCTTCCGACAGGCCGCTGGGGGCTTGCAGCGTGGGGATGATAGCGAAGTGATCGCTTACCTTGCTGTTGTCAAAGATGCGCTTGGTGGGCCGGATGTAGTTGCCTTCCAGCGCTGTGCGCGCATGCGGCGCCAGGTGTGCCATGCCGCTGTTGGCCAGCATTTCAAAGGTCTCGCGTGCCACCGGCACATAGTCCTCGGGCAGGGCGCGCGCGTCGGTACGCGGGTAGGTCAGGGCTTTGTGCCGCTCGTACAGCGACTGGGCCAGCGCCAGCGTGGTTTTGGCCGAGAAGCCAAATTTGCCGTTGGCCTCGCGCTGCAGGCTGGTCAGGTCAAACAGCAGGCCGCTGGCCTGGGTGGTGGGCTTGCTTTCTTCGCTGACATGGGCGGGCTGGTTGCGTGCGGCGTTGGCAATGTCTTCGGCCTCGCGTGCAGACCATACGCGGTCGGCGCGCATCTCTGCGTCGTCGGCGTTCTTCTTCCACTGCGGGTTGAACCACTTGCCGGGGTAGCGGCCGGCCTGGGCGGCGAACTCGGCGTGGATTTCCCAGTAGTCACGGCTGATGAACTTGCGGATTTTTTCCTCGCGCTCGACCACCAGCGACAACGTGGGCGTTTGCACCCGGCCCACGGTGGTCAGGAAGAAGCCGCCGCCTTGCGAGTTGAACGCCGTCATGGCGCGCGTTCCGTTGATGCCCACCAGCCAGTCGGCCTCCGAGCGGCTGCGGGCCGCTTCGGCCAGGCCCTGCATTTGCTGTTCGCTGCGCAACTGGTCGAAGCCGTCGCGTATCGCCTGCGGTGTCATGCTTTGCAGCCACAGGCGTTTGACCGGCTTGCCCAGCGGCACCGGTTTGCCCGCCTTGTTGCCGCCCGCGTACTGCTCGATCAGGCGAAAAATCAACTCCCCCTCGCGGCCCGCATCGCAGGCGTTGATGATCTCCGTGACATCTTTGCGCTTGGCCTGTTTGACGACGGCGTTCAGGCGCGTCTTGGTCTTGTCCACGGGCTTGAGGTCGAAATACGGCGGGATCACGGGCAGGTGGGCAAAGCTCCACTTGCCGCGTTTCACGTCGAATTCCTCGGGCGCCTGGATCTCCACCAGGTGGCCGACGGCGCTGGTGACGACGTAGCGGTCGTTCTCGAAATGCTCGTCGTGCTTGTCGAACTTGCCCGCCACCGGGGTGAGGGCGCGCACGATGTCTTGTGCAACCGAGGGTTTTTCTGCAATTACCAGTGTTTTGGTCATGTTGGGTCTCGCCATACAGGCTGCCACGGGGCGAGGCCCCGGGCGCTTCTACAATCCGTGCTTCACACACGCGTACACGCGCACGCGCATGTGTGCACTATCAAGTTAACAGAGTTTTGCCATGCCCCGCACCGCAACCCCCCCCGCCGCAGGCCGCCGCATCCAGATTCGCCGCTCCGGCGTGCACGGCAAGGGCGTGTTTGCCGTGCAGCCCATCGCCGAGGGCGAGGTACTGATCGAGTACACGGGCGAAATCATCGGCTGGCAGGAGGCGCAGGACCGCCATCCGCACGACCCGTTGCAGCCCAACCACACCTTCTATTTCCACGTCGATGAAGACCGTGTGATTGATGCCAACTTCGGTGGCAACTCCTCGCGCTGGATCAACCACAGTTGCGACCCCAGCTGCTTTGCGGACGAGGTGGATGGCCGCATCTTTATCACCGCACTGCGCAACATCGCGGCGGGGGAGGAGATCAACTACGACTACGGCCTCATCATCGACGAGCGCTACACCCCTAAGCTCAAGGCCGAATACCCGTGCTGGTGCGGCGCCGCGTCCTGCCGGGGCACCCTGCTGGCGCCCAAGCGCGGCTGGGTCCCGTCCCAGCTCCGTGCCAAGGCCGCAGCGCCAGGCAAAAAGCGGAGCACCAAGGCATGACCGCCCCGCTGCGCTGGCCCCTGGAGGCCGTCTGGGAGGCGGTAGCGCCGCTGCTCCCCGGCTTTACCGCCGAGATGCTGCCCAGTGTGGATTCAACCAACACTGAACTCATGCGCCGTGCCCGTGCGGGCCGCTGCGACCCCGTGCTGCTGGTGGCCGAGCAGCAAACCGCCGGACGCGGGCGCCTGGGCCGGGCGTGGCACAGCCAGACCGGGGATTCGCTGACCTTCTCGTTGGGCCTGCCGCTGGCGCCTGCCGACTGGTCGGGCCTGTCGCTGGCCGTGGGTGTGAGCGTGGCCGAAAGCCTGCAGCCCACGCTGCCGCTGCCCGGCAGTGCCCTGCCGCGCATCGGCCTGAAATGGCCCAACGACCTGTGGCTGGGCGGTGCGCAGGGTGACTGCAAGTTGGGCGGCATTTTGGTGGAAACCGCTAGCTTTGTGGCCCCGCAGGCCGCCGCAGGCCACCCACCGCTCGGGCGCTACGTAGTGGTGGGCGTGGGCCTGAATGTGCGTCCGCAAGACGGCGCGGGCATGTCCCTGCCGCCGGGCAGCTTGCAAGAGGTGGATGCGCAACTCGACGCACCCACCGCACTGCTGCGCATCGTGGCGCCGCTGGTGGGCATGCTGCAGTCGTTTGCTGCCTATGGTTTTGCACCCATGCAGCCGCGCTTTGCCTTGCGCGACGTGCTGCAGGGCCGCAACGTGCAGTTGAGCGACGGTACCAGCGGCACAGCGCATGGCGTGGGCGAGGATGGCGCTTTGCTCGTGCATACTGCGGGCGGCATGCTGCCGGTGACCAGTTCCGAGATCAGCGTGCGGCCGGTGGCCGCAAGCA
>JAUYGP010000450.1 GCA_030690515.1 Giesbergeria sp. | reverse complement strand
GGGTCACAGCGGCATCCGTATCGAGGGGCTCGGCGCCGATTCAATTCAGGGCGACATCCGCTTCATCGAAGCCGCCCACATGATGGGCGCCCGAGTGGTCAGCGGCCCCAACTGGCTGGAGGTGTCGCGCGGCGCCTGGCCACTCACCGCCATTGACCTCGACTGCAACCACATCCCCGATGCGGCCATGACCCTGGCCGTGATGGCCTTGTATGCCCAAGGCACCACCACACTGCGCAATATTGCCAGTTGGCGCGTCAAGGAAACCGACCGCATTGCCGCCATGGCGCGTGAGTTGCGCAAGCTTGGCGCCACCGTGATCGAAGGGGCCAACTTCATACAGGTGACCCCGCCGGCCGGCCCCGCGCAATGGAAAGCCGCCAGCATCCACACATATGACGACCACCGCGTGGCCATGTGTTTTGCGCTGGCCGCCTTCAACCCCGCGGGTCTGCCAGTCCGGATTGAAGATCCCAAGTGTGTCGCCAAGACTTTTCCTGACTTTTTTGAAGCGCTGTTCTCGCTGGTGCAAGCTGACCCAGCCCAGATTCCCGTGATTTGCGTCGATGGCCCCACCGCCTCGGGCAAAGGCACGCTGGCGGCGCAATTGGCCAGCCAGTTGGGCTACCACCTGCTGGACTCGGGCGCGCTCTATCGCATCACTGCGCTGGCGGCGGGGCGGGTGCATTTGCCGCTGGATGCCACTGGCGAAGACGCCATTGCCAAACTGGCACAAGGTCTGCATGTTGAGTTTTTGGCTGACAAGGTGCTGCTAGCGGGCGAGGACGTTACAGACGCCATTCGTACCGAAGAAGCCGGCATGAATGCCTCCAAAGTGTCGATCTTGCCCAGGGTGCGCGCTGCGCTGGTGGACTTGCAGCACGGTTTTCGCCGCCTGCCAGGGCTGGTGGCCGATGGCCGCGACATGGGTACCGTGATCTTTCCCACGGCCCCGCTCAAGGTATTTTTAACGGCCAGCGCCGAACAGCGCGCCCAAAGACGGTTTAACCAGTTGATTTCAAAAGACAAATCAATTACACTCCACGTTCTTCGCGCCGACTTGGAAGCACGTGACGCCAGGGATTCATCCCGCAGCGTTGCACCTCTCAAACCGGCCGCAGATGCCAAGTTGCTGGACAATTCCCATGTATCGGTTGAAGAATCGGTGAAGTTGGTGTTGGATTGGTGGCAAGGCAAGCAGCCCTTCTGATCCTGTCTCAAGGGCACAAACCGCAAAGGCCTGGGCTTAAAAACTCAAACCAATGCACAGGCCCTCATTCGCCCCCTCGCGCTGCACTGGCGCACTGCGAATGAGGTTCAAAAAAACTTAACCCCGTGGCGCTTGAGCCACAATAAAAATGTCTGAATCTTTTGCCGCCCTGTTTGAAGAGTCCCTGCAACGCACAGAAATGCGCCCGGGCGAAGTGATCACTGCCGAAGTGGTTCGTATCGAGCACAGCTTTGTGGTCGTGAACGCTGGTCTCAAGTCTGAAGCCTACGTACCGCTCGAAGAATTCAAAAATGACCAGGGCGAAACTGAAGTCCAGGTCGGCGACTTTGTGTCGGTGGCCATCGGTTCCATCGAAAACGGCTACGGCGACACCATTTTGAGCCGCGACACCGCCAAGCGCCTGGCTTCCTGGATGAGCCTTGAAAAGGCCCTGGAAACCGGCGAATTTGTCACAGGTCAAACCAGTGGCAAGGTCAAGGGTGGCCTGACCGTGTTGGTCAACGGTATCCGCGCCTTCCTCCCTGGTTCGCTGGTCGACACCCGTCCGACCAAAGACCTGTCTCCGTACGAGAACAAGACCCTTGAATTCAAGGTCATCAAGCTCGATCGCAAGCGCAACAACGTGGTGCTGAGTCGCCGCGCCGTGGTGGAAGCCTCCATGGGCGAAGAGCGCTCCAAGCTGATGAACACGCTGAAAGAAGGCGCGATTGTTCAGGGCGTGGTGAAAAACATCACCGAATACGGCGCATTTGTGGATCTGGGCGGTATCGACGGCCTGTTGCACATCACCGACATGGCCTGGCGCCGTGTGCGTCACCCCTCCGAGGTGGTGACTGCCGGCCAGGAAATCATGGCCAAGATCCTCAAGTTCGACACCGAAAAGAACCGTGTCTCGCTGGGTCTCAAGCAAATGGGCGACGACCCATGGATGGGCGTTTCGCGCCGCTACCCACAAAGCACCCGCCTGTTCGGCAAGATCACGAACATTGCCGACTACGGCGCATTCGTCGAACTCGAACCCGGCATTGAAGGCCTGGTGCACGTCTCCGAAATGGACTGGACGAACAAGAACATCGCTCCTTCCAAGCTGGTCACGCTGGGCGACGAAGTCGAAGTCATGGTTCTGGAAATCGACGAAGACAAGCGCCGCATCAGCCTGGGCATGAAGCAGTGCAAGGCCAACCCTTGGCAAGAGTTCGCGCAGAACACCAAGCGCGGCGACCGCGTCAAGGGCCCCATCAAGTCGATCACCGACTTCGGCGTGTTCGTGGGCCTGGCTGCCGGCATCGACGGCCTGGTGCACCTGTCTGACCTGTCCTGGAACGAAACCGGCGAAGCCGCTGTGCGTAACTACAAGAAGGGCCAGGAAGTCGAAGCCATCGTATTGGCTGTGGACGTGGACCGTGAACGCATCTCCCTGGGCATCAAGCAGCTCGACGGCGACCCGTTCACGACCTTCGTGACCGTGAACGACAAGGGCCAGACGGTGACCGGCAAGGTCAAGACCGTGGACGCCCGTGGCGCTGAAATCGACCTCGGCGAAGACATCATCGGCTACCTGCGCGCCTCCGAAATCTCGCGCGACCGCGTCGAAGACGCCCGCAACGTGCTCAAGGAAGGCGATGAAGTCACCGCTGTGGTGGTCAATGTGGATCGCAAGACCCGCAACATCCAGCTGTCTATCAAGCAGAAGGACATGATCGACGAGCAAGGCGCCATGGCCAACCTGAGCCAGCAATCGAGCCGCGAAAGCGCCGGCACGACCAGCCTGGGCGCCCTGCTGCGCGCCAAGTTGGACAATTCCGAGAAGTAAAAACCCGGAACGGTTGGAAGCAAGGCCGGGTGGGTGCACAATGCGCCCACCCGGCTTTTTTATTGATACATTTTGTTATGACCCGATCCGATCTCGTCGAAGAGCTTGCCGCCCGCTTCAGCCAGCTCACGCACCGCGATGCCGAATTCGCCGTCAAGACACTGCTCGACGCCGTCGGCGAAGCCTTGGTGCGTGGACACCGCATTGAGGTCCGCGGTTTTGGCAGTTTCTCTGTCAACCACCGCCCCCCACGCAGGGGGCGCAACCCCCGCAGCGGCGAGGCCGTAGCCATCCCTGCCAAGCGCGTACCCCATTTCAAACCGGGCAAGGCTCTGCGCGAAGCCGTAGACAAGCGCACGGCAGAGCTGGAAAGCACGGGTTAGCTTGCGCTATTTAATCAATAGCTTGTAGCGCTTTACCCATCTGCGGTTTGGCCATTTTTGCTTCAATTTTTTCTATCCACCCGGCCCAGCGCACCGCGCCTCTTAGAATGGCGCTACCACCGGGGAGACACATGAAATACCTCCTGTGGCTGCTCAAGGCAGCCCTTTTTTTTACCCTGTTCGCTTTCGC
>JAUYGP010000725.1 GCA_030690515.1 Giesbergeria sp. | reverse complement strand
CAGGCATTCATCTGGCGTGCATTGAAACCGAAGGGAACAGCCGAACCCAGGGCAAAGGCGGGGTTCTTGCCATAGAAGTAGTAAGGCACCGTGTGGCACATCTCGACCGTACCAGCCTGCACGCCATCGAGCACGCCGAAGGGAGGCATCAACTCGCCACCCGCATGCACAGAAATTTCAAACTTGCCACCCGACATGGCCTTGACGGCCTTGGAAAAGACCTCGGCGCCGCCGTAGATGGTATCGAGCGACTTGGGAAAGCTTGAGGCAAGGCGCCAACGAATGGCGGCCTGTGCATGCACGGCGGGTGCCACGCCTGCAGCGAGCACACCGGCCATACCGGCACGCTTGATGATTGAACGACGATCCATGTGGTTCTCTCCGAAATAGTGGTTGCACAACTCGACGCACAGGCCAACGGCCGGTGTGCGCAAAGGACTTGTTTGAGCCGCATTCATTGTAGGAACATGACCCCGGGGGCTTTTGCGGGTTTTCCCGCGAAAACACACTAGCAGGCGCGCGGCTTCAGGGTTCTGCAAGCATCGTGGCCGCGTCAGACGGCCAAGCCAAACCGCTCAGCCACTGCGCGTTCAATGCCCGCTGCATCCAGTCCCAGCAAAGCCAGCAAACGCGCCGGATCGCCATGCTCAATGAAGACATCGGGCAAGCCCAGCTGCAACACCGGGCGCAGCACTCTCGCTGCAGCCAGGGCTTCCAGGACGGCGCTGCCTGCGCCCCCCATGAGCGCACCCTCTTCCACTGTCACCAGCGCGTCGTGGTTGGCAGCCACTTCCAGCAGCAAATCCACGTCCAGTGGTTTTGCCCAGCGCATGTTGACCACGGTGGCATCCAAAGCCTGCGCGGCTTGCAGGGCCGGGTACAGCAGGGTGCCAAAGGCCAAGATGGCGATGCGCGCGCCAGGACGATCCGCACGACCTTCACGCTGGCGTCGGATCTCGCCCTTGCCATAAGGCAACGCGTCCAGCCCGGGCAAGGGCTCGACACCCGCCCCAGCACCGCGTGGGTAGCGCACGGCCACAGGATGGTTCTGCGCGAAAGCGGTGCTGAGCAGCTGGCGGCATTCGCGCTCGTCCGCCGGACAGGCCATGGCCATGTTGGGAATGCAGCGCACGAAAGGAATATCGTAGGCCCCGGCATGCGTGGCACCGTCGTCGCCCACCAGGCCCGCCCGGTCGAGAGCGAACACCCCGGGCAGGTTCTGCAGCGCCACGTCGTGGATCATCTGGTCGTAGCCGCGCTGCAGAAAAGTGGAGTAAATGGCCACCACGGGTTTGGCGCCTTCGCAGGCCATGCCGGCAGCAAAAGTGACGGCATGCTGCTCAGCAATACCTACGTCGTAGTAACGATCGGGAAAGCGTTTGTGAAACTCGACCATGCCTGAGCCCTCGCGCATGGCGGGCGTGATGCCCACCAGGCGTTCGTCCTGATCGGCCATGTCACACAGCCACTGGCCAAACACCTGGGTAAAGGTCTGTTTGGGGGGCGTTGTCGGCGCGGTGAGGCCCACGTTGGGGTCGAACTTGCCAGGGCCGTGGTAAGCCACGGGATCGGCCTCGGCCAGCTTGTAGCCCTGGC
>JAUYGP010000711.1 GCA_030690515.1 Giesbergeria sp. | reverse complement strand
CTGCACAACGAGATCCACGCCCGCCCGCCCGAGGCCATCAGCGCCCCCGTGGCCAGCACGCACATCGTGATGCTGGCCGACGCAGCGGGGCGTGAAGCCAGCCGCGCCCATATTGCGGCGCTGCTGCGCAACCACCACCAGGCCCTGCCCGATGGGCAGACCACGCACCTGCGTGTGGACCTGGGTGCCTACCGCCTGCGCTGGGAGATGCATACCGAGTTTGTCAGCTGGACATTTACCGTGCCACTGCAGACCGAGGCCTTTGGCGAGCGCGAGCCCGTGGGCGCCTTGAGCGCTGTGCCGCGCGACTGGCTGGCGCAGTTGCCGGGCCAGTGCCTGTGCAGCATGAACCTGTGGGTGCTGCCCACCAAGGAATTTGGCTCTGGCTCGCTGGTGCGCCATGTGCTGAGTGAGGACACCTTGGTGGCCTCCACCGTGGCCGATGGCCATGGCGAGGTGTATACCGACTTTGCCATCCATGCCGACGGCCATTCGCGCATGGTGCTGCTGGCCGGTGGCATGACGCCCCGGCGCCTGGGCCGCCTGGTGCAGCGCCTGCAGGAGATCGAAACCTACCGCATGGCCGCGCTGTTGGGTTTGCCCGCCGCGCGCGAGGCGACCGCGTTGTTGGCCAGCGCCGAGCGCGAACTGGCCGAACTGGCCGACGCCATCCGCACCGCCAACCGCCACGCCGAACCTGCGCTGCTCGACCGCCTGACCCGCCTGGCCGGGCAGGTGGAAAGTACCTACGCAGCCACGCATTCGCGGTTTTCCGCCAGCAGCGCGTATTTCGAGCTGGTGGACCGGCGTATCCAGGACATTTCGGAGTCACGCCTGGCGGGCATGCAGACCATTGGCGAGTTCATGCACCGGCGCCTGACGCCCGCGCGCAGCACCTGCGAATGGGCGGCGCGGCGGCAAGAGGCGCTCTCGCGCCGTGTCTCGCGCATCAGCAACCTTTTGCGCACGCGCGTCGAGATCGAGCAGCAGCAAAGCAGCCAGCAGCTCCTGGCCAGCATGAACCAGCGTCAGGACCTGCAGCTCAAGCTGCAGTCGACGGTGGAGGGCCTGTCGGTGGCCGCCATCACCTATTACATCGTTGGTTTGGTGAGCTACCTGGCCAAGGGGGCCAAGCCGCTGGGCTGGCCCCTGTCTGCCGAGACCACGGCCGCCGTTGCCATTCCGGTGGTGGGGTTGGTCGTGTGGTGGTCGCTGCGGCGGCTGCACCACAAAATGTTCAAGCACTGAAGTGAAACCCCCCTGTGTCGCTGCGCGCCTTCCCCCCGCTCTCGCATCGCTGTGCGATGCGGGCAGGGGGACGCCACCGGTGCGGCGGGGCGGCCCTTGCACGGTGACCCTGGCTCGGGCCGCGCCAGTTTCATCGCCTGCGGCTAGCGTGTAGTGTCGGACCACTGAAATTTTTCCTACTTCCCATTGCCATGCCCCGCATCCAGTTCCAGCTGCCCGAGCAGTTCACGTTTTCCACCGAGATCCAGATCTACATCAGCCATGTCAACCAGGGCGGGCATCTGGACAACGCGCAGTTGCTCACGCTGGTGTCCGAAGCCCGCGTGCGCTTCTTCCAGGCCCTGGGCTACCGCGAGGCCGGTGTGGAGGGGCTGTCCATCGTGGTCGGAGACATCGTGGCCCAGTACAAGTCCGAGGGCTTCCATGGCGAGACCATGCGCGTAGAAATGCTGCCCACGGATTTCAACCGCTATGGCTTCGACATCGTCTTTCGCATGATCGAAAAGAATGCGGGCCGCGAAGTGGCGCGCGGCAAACTGGGTGTGGTGTTCGTGCACCCGCAAGACAAAAAGGTCGCCCCCGTGCCTGAGCGTTTTATGGAGCGGATCGCCGCCCTCTGAACCAGGGTCGCCATGCACTTCGACTACCAGCCGTCTTACCCCAGCGCGCGCCTGCCGGTGTTTGCGCGCAATGTGGTGGCCACCTCGCACCCGCTGGCGGTGCAGGCGGGGTTGCGCATGCTGTGGCAGGGTGGCAACGCGGTCGATGCCGCCGTTGCCGCCGCCGCCGCCATGGCCGTCTGCGAGCCCACGGGCAATGGCCTGGGGAGCGACGCGTTCTGCCTTCTCTGGGATGGCCGGGCCCTGCATGGTCTCAACGCTGCGGGCCGTGCGCCGCAGGCCTGGACGCCGGATTACTTTCACCGCAAATACGGCCAGGGCGCACGCACGCCCCCCCAGCGCGGCATCGACGCCGTCACCGTGCCCGGCGCCGTGAGTGCCTGGGTGGCCATGAGCGAGCGTTTTGGCAAGCTGCCGTTTGCCGATCTGATGGCCCCGGCGACCGAGATCGCCGAGCGGGGCTACGCCGTGCCCGTGGTGTTGCAGGGCAAATGGGCGGCCGCCGTGCCCGAGCTGCAGGCGCAGCCCGGTTTTGCCCAGCATTTCATGCCCTGGGGGCGGGCGCCGCAGGTGGGTGAGCGCTTCTGCTTTCCCGCAGCGGCGCGGGCCTTGCGGGCCATTGGCGCCACACGGGGCGAGGCGTTCTACACCGGCGAGATCGCCCAGGCCCTGGCGCGTTTTTCTGCGCAGCACGGCGGCGCTCTCACGCTGGCCGACCTGGCGGCGCACCGGGCCGAGTGGGTCACGCCGCTGGCGCAGGCCTACCGGGGCTACATGCTGCACGAGATTCCACCCAGCGGGCAGGGCCTGGCCGCACTGATGGCGCTGGGTATGTTGGCGCATTTCGACCTGGCCCGCCTGCCCGTGGATGGTGCGGCTGCGCAGCACCTGCAGATCGAGGCCATGAAGCTGGCCTTTGCCGATGTTTACCGCTACGTGGCCGAGCCCTCGTCGATGGAGGTGACGGCCGCACAAATGCTCGATGGCCGCTACCTGGCCGAGCGTGCCAAACTCATCGACATGCAACGCGCACAGGACTTTGGCGCCGGCAAGCCGGCCGGGGGCGGCACCGTCTACCTCACCACGGCCGACGAGCGCGGCATGATGGTTAGCTTCATCCAGAGCAACTACCAGGGCTTTGGCTCGGGCTGCGTGGAGCCCGAATTCGGCATCAGCCTGCAAAACCGGGGCTTTGGTTTCAGCACCGACCCGCAGGGCGCCAACCCGGCCAATCTAGTGGCGCCGGGCAAGCGGCCATTCCACACCATCATTCCGGGCTTTGTCACCCAGGGCGGCCAGCCCGTCATGGGCTTTGGTGTGATGGGCGCCAACATGCAGCCCCAGGGCCATGTACAGACGCTGGTGCGCATGCTCGACCATGGCCAGAACCCGCAGGCGGCCTGCGACGCGCCGCGCTGGCGCTTCAACCAGGGATTGTCGGTGCATGCCGAGGCCACCTGGCCCGCAGACACCCTGCAAGGGCTGGCCGAACGGGGCCACCGGATGACGGTGCTCAGCGACCCGTATGGCGAATTCGGTGCGGGCCAGTTCATCTGGCGCCTGGGCGACCCGCAGACCCAGGGCTACGTGGCTGCCAGCGATCCCCGGCGCGACGGCCAGGCCGCAGGGTTTTAGAACAAATCCTTGAAAAATTTATATAAAAAGTGCCTCAACCGCAATCACTGCAAGCGCTGGCAGCTAGCAAAATAAGAGCATCCGGTTTAATCCTTGCCTTGCTGGGTGCCATTGCCTTCAGTGGCAAGGCCATCATCGTCAAGCTGGCGTACCGCCATGGGGTGGACGCCGTCACGCTGCTGATGTACCGCATGCTGTTTGCCCTGCCCATTTTTGTGGCCATGGCTTGGTGGGCGAGCCGGGGCCAGCCGGCGCTGGCGCGCAAGGACTGGTGGGGCGTGCTGGGGCTGGGGTTTTCGGGCTACTACCTGGCCAGTTTTCTCGACTTTGCCGGGCTGGCCTACATCAGTGCCAGCCTGGAGCGGCTCATTCTGTACCTCAACCCCACCATTGTCTTGCTGCTGGGCTGGGCAGTGTATGGGCGCGGCATCCGCTGGGGGCAGGCGCTGGGCATGGCCATCAGTTACTGCGGTGTGGTGCTGGTGTTTGGCCAGGAGGTGCACCTGCAGGGCACGCACACCGCCTGGGGCACGGCGCTGGTGCTGGGCAGTGCGGTCAGCTATGCCATTTACCTGGTCTACAGCGGCGAGATGGTCAAACGTCTGGGTTCGCTGCGCCTGGTGGGGCTGGCCACCAGTGTGGCCTGCGTGCTGTGCCTGCTGCAGTTTGCGCTGCTGCGCCCGCTGTCGGCGGCCCTGGTGGCGCCCGAGGTGGTGTGGCTGTCGGTGCTCAACGCTTTACTGTGCACCGCCGCGCCCGTGCTCATGGTGATGATGGCCATTGAGCGCATCGGCGCCAGCGCAGCCTCCCAGGTCGGCATGGTGGGGCCCATGTCCACCATCCTGATGGGGGTGTGGTTGCTGGGCGAGCCCTTCACCCCCTGGGTGGCCGCAGGCACGGTGCTGGTGATCGCCGGGATTTTTGTCTTCACGCGTCCGGCGCGCCCGGGCCGGTAGCTATTTCTTGCCCTTGCCGTTGTTTTTGTCCTTGCGCGTCTCGCCGCCCAAGCGCTGCACCACAGGCGTAGCCCCAAGTACACAAAAAACGCGGCACCCACAAACTTCATTAACCTAGACGCTAAGCCCGATGTGGCCAGCGGCCCCTCAAACTTGTGGCCGAGATAGCCGCCAACAACAGCGGCCGCTTGGCGCCTCCCCCCGCCTGGGGTCAAGGCCGTGGCCGCGTCACCCACCAGGCTGCCGCCACGATCAGCAGCCCACCGAGCCAGCCCTGCAGCGTGAGGCGCTCTCCCAGCCAGATCACCGCAATCAGCGCGCCCCACAACGGCTCGCTGCCCATCAACAATGCGACCCGCGACGGGCTGGTTCGAGAAGCGGCGTAGTTCTGTACAAAGAAGGCCAGCAAGGTGCACAGCAAGACGAGGAAGGCCATCGCACCCCAGAAGGATCCGCTCGTGGGCAGCGGCGTCCAAACCGGCCCGTGTACTGTGATCATCAGCAACGCTGCGCCCAGTGTCATCACGCCCATCTGCACCGCCGTCATCGTCAAAGCCGGTAGGCCATGACGGAGCCCTTGGCGGCGCGTCAGGCAGACCATGACCCCGCGCAGGAAGGCAGCCAGCACCATGAGCCCATCGCCCCACGCCAGTACCTTCCCGCTTCCGCCATGCTGGAACGCCAGCAGACCCGCGCCCAGCAGCGACAGCGACGCGGCGGCCAGCACCGCGCCGGTGGGCCGGACTTTGAGTAGCCACCATTCACATAGCGGCGTGAACGCCACACACAGGCTGATCAGGAAAGCCGCGTTCGACGCGGTGGTGAGCGAGACCCCGAAGGTCTCGCAGACGAAGATAGCGAGCAGGTTGGCCCCCAGCAACGACGCCCCCGCGAGCGCCGAAGGCCAAGACGCCACTGCCAGACCGCGTAGCGCTGGCAACAACAGCAAGAAGGTCAGGCCGAAGCGCAACAGCAGAAACTGCAGCACCGGCACCTGATCGGTGGCGATCTTGGCGGCGCTGTAGCTGCCGCCCCAGACGATGGCGACGAGCAGCAGTAGCGCTTCGATCGGGCCCAGCAAGACCCTCGTCCGGGTTGGAGCGGTTGTGGTGTCGGCAGCAATCGAGGGCGCGGTCATGACTGCACCTTGGTGAAGGCGACCACCAGGACATCCCGCCAAGCCGGTTGAGCTGGATCGAGCGGCACCACCGGTGTCACGGCGTGCAAGGTCAGCGCGTCCTGGCCGATCATGATGTCCAGCGGTTTTTTGAGGGTCCGCTGCCACAATACTTGCCTGTGGTTGTCGGTGACGATGGATTCACCGCCCTCGACATTGCATCGGGACACCATCGTGCTGACGATGTAGTCGACACCGTCGCGGTGCAGGCCTTCCGGGGTGGGGTTACCGGCTTGCGCCTGGCCAGCGACGATGCGGTACGGGTGCAGCCGGATGTTCCAGTGTTGGGGGCTGCCCTCGCATTGGTCGCAGAGGCGGGTCAGCCAGTCCAGCAAGCGGTTGACCACCGGGTCGGCCACGAACGACGGCTCCAGCGGGTCGAACCGCCGGGAGACGCCGCCATTCAGGCCGTTGATGTACGTCGGGTGTTCGTAGGGTCCGTGTGGCATCTGGCGGCGCGGGGCGTTCGACGGTGCGTCGAACTCACCGTAGCGGCGGTAGCGGTAGGTGCCGCCATCGCCCATGTGTTGATCCAAGGTGAGGCGTGGCCAGTGGTCTGCGAAGGAGGCCACGTCCCTGGGGGTCACGGCCAAGAGACCGCCCAGGGCATCACCGGTAAGGAAAAGGAACCGCTGCTCATGAAGGTGCCTTCCGAAGCCTTCGAACAGTACCGATTCGATCAAGGTGTCGGTGCTCATGCGAAGGTCTCCTCGCGCTGCTGGACAGTTGGCCACAAGGCTGGCGGAGCGAAGCTGTCATTCACCAGCGCCTTCTCCCAGCTGTCCCTGTCCGTGAGGTAGAGCGGGTGGCTAGCTTTAATCGAGCAGATGTCCATGGCGCCCGGACGCAATTGATAGGTCACCGAACCCGTCACCTTGTTAGAGGATTGCTGAATGAAGGCGTCGGCGCTCTGACGCAGGGTGCCGAACCAGCGACCCTCGACGGCTTCGCGCGTCCACAGAAGCTCCAGGGCTACCTTTTCTCGCAGCAACTCAGCATCGAGGACCGCGGTTTCCAGGTGTCTGAAGGCGTCCATCAGCAGCGTGGCTGCCGGTGCCTCGCGCACCTCCAGCACCTTCTCGCCCCCCGCGAGATGTTCCAGTCCGCTGTAACGACCGATCTGGAAGGCGCCGACCGTCTCGTTGAGGTGGGCAATCAGCGGCACCAGCTCCATCGCCTCACCGTCAACCGCCACGGGTTGGCCTTGTCGGAACTCGACCTGCAGTTTCCGGGTGACGGGGATGATCTCCCGCGCGCGGGTCCATTCGAACAACGATGGCGGAATCCAGAACCCTTCCGGGTTGTCGAGCGAGCCAGACTCGAACTCGCGGCACCACAGGTTGGCGTCGCCACTAATGCCGCGCGCCTGGAAGCGGGTCAGACCCAACAGGCGCAGGCCTTCGATCTTCTCATCTCGCGTGAGCACCGAGCGCTCATAGGGCGTGCCATAGCAGCCCTCGAAGCCCAGTTGGTCGATCGCACCGTTGAGACGGCGAAGGCTGTTCTGCGACTGGTTGGCGGTGTGAACGATCGCGTCACAACCGAGTTGGCGAGCCACCTTCACGGCCATCTTGGCCAGGATCGGCCGCGAGAGCGACGAGCTGACGGGGTAAATCCCCAGGTAGCGTGCCTGTGCCCGGATAGCCGGTGCCACGGCATCGTGAGCGAAGGCCTCTCGCGCGTCGATCACCTTAAGCGTGGCGCCGAAAAAATCGGCAATCTCCTGCAGATCTTGCAGCTGGCAACCTTCGCCCACGTCGACCGATAACGCCGTCACGCGCAACTGGCGCTGGGCCAGTTCTTTCAGTACATAGCTGCTGTCCAAGCCGCCGCTGAACAAGGTGAGCACGTGGTCGGTTTGGCCTTGCATGGTGTCCAGGTCTGCAAAGCTTCGGATGATTCGTGTTGGCATGCCTTTTCCTTCTGAGTGTTGTTGGCAGGGGGATTGTTCGATGGCCCTTTCTCATTGACTAGACTGTTTGGCAGAACAGGAGTTGTGCCCAGTGAGAACAGATAGCTTTCTTGAGGTGATGCACGAGCTGGTGGCCTTTGTCCGCGTGGCAGAGACAGGCAGCTTTTCGGCCGCTGCGCGGCAACAATGCGTGACGCCATCGGCCATCAGCCGACAGGTGGCCAGGTTGGAAAAGACGATGGGTGTCTCGCTGCTGCAGCGGACCACGCGGCAACTGCGCTTGACCGACGCGGGGCTTGAGGTGCTCGCGCACGGTCGCACCATGATTGCTGCCGCACAGGCAACACTGCAGGTGGCCGAAGGCCATGTCGGCGAACCTCAGGGCCTGGTTCGCGTCAGCGCGCCCAAGGCGTTCGCGCGCCACATGCTGCAGCCCGTGCTGCTGGATTTTCTGCAGCGGCATCCGGCGGTGGACGTGCATCTGCTGGTGGTCGACCGCCCGGTCGATCCCTTGCGGGAAGGCGTGGATGTGGTGATCCGGCTGACCGACGACCCGCCACAGGGCATGGTGGCGCGGTCGCTGATGCCGGTGCGCCAGCTCGTGCTGGCCAGCCCTGCCTACATTCGTGCACACGCGCCGCTGCGCATGCCCGAGGACCTGATGGGGCACAGTTGCCTGGCGATTGGCGAACAGGAGCGAGACAGCCGCTGGCGTTTCGTGCGTGGCCAGGAGAGCGTGGCCGTCGTTGTCGCAGGCCGCTACACGGTGAACCACAGCGAAATGCGCCTGGCTGCCATCGAGGCCGGCCTCGGTGTGGGCTGCGTGCCCGATTTCGTGGCGCAAGAGGCGCTGGCCGCAGGGCGGGTGGTTCGACTTTTACCCGAGTGGGCTTTCGACACCAACTACCAAGGCATGGCCTACCTGTTGTTTGCCGGGACGCGCTACACGGCGCCTAAAGTGCGAGTGTTCATCGATCATCTGGTTGCCGCGCTGGCACCAGGCCTTCAGGCCGCCTGACTAGTCAGCAACGCCGCAAGCAGGCCTTGCATAAAAAAGCCGCGCCGCCCTTGCGGTATTTGCGCGGCACGCTATTGAATCAGTTGCAATTCAACAGCTATTTGGTGCTACTTCTTCGCCGGTGGCACATCCGTACAACTGCCATGTGCCACTTCCGCCGCCATGCTTGTCTTCACGCGTCCGGCGCGCCCGGGCCGGTAGCTATTTCTTGCCTTTGCCGTTGTTTTTGTCCTTGCGCGTCTCGCCGCCCAGGCGCTGCGCCACCGTCATCGTCGGGGCGCCCGCAAAGCCATCAAGCCGCTGGCCCATGGCCTGCTCCAGTTGGTCCAGGCGCGTCTGTGCTGGGGGGTGGGTGGACAAGGCCAGGGTGAACATCGGGTTGTCTGGGGTGGCTGTGCGCAACTGCTGCAGTACCGCCACCAGGCCGAAGGGGTCGAACCCGGCACGGGCCGCCAGGGCCACGCCCTTGCGGTCCGAGTCGAACTCGTCGGTCTGGTCCAGGCCGCGGGAATACAGGTTGCGGCCCAGTGCCAGCACCTGCGAGGCCACCAGGTTGCCCACGGCGTTGGTCTTGATCTGCGAGGCCACCAGTTGCGTCAGCAGCCCCGACTGGGCCGACTTGCGCATGGCGTGCAGGTGGTGCTTGGCCGTCACGTGGGTGATTTCGTGCGCCAGAATACCGGCCAGTTCGGCCTCGTCGGCGCAGCGGTCAATCAGCCCCTTGGTCACAAAGATATAACCGCCGGGCGCGGCAAAGGCGTTGTAGCCGTTGTCGTTGAGCACGATAAAGGTCCAGGGCAGGTGGGGGCGCTCGGACTGCAGGCTGATCCAGCGGCCGAGCTGGTTCACATAGCGCTGCAGCTGCATGTCGGGGTGCAGGGGCTTGCTGCCCAGCAGCACGGCGGCCAGCTGCCGGCCGATTTCGATCTCGCGGGGCTCGTCAATGTTGTCGACCGAGCCCGAGAGCAGGCTGATGAGGTCGTCGCCCTGGCCGCTGTTGCCCGCCGGGGTGCCGATCACGGCGCCCAGCAGACCGGCAGCGCCAGAGCCCGAATTGCCGGAGCCACCCAGGGAGTTGAGCAGGTTCATCATGCCCTGGGCATGGACAGGGGCTGCTGCCAGGGCCAGGCAGGTGGCGGCCGCTGCAAGGCCGGTGCGAGAGAGCAGGGTTTTGATACGCATGGTGTCTCTCCTCAATTGGGGCTCATGTTGTCGGTCGTGAACTGGCTGCCGCCCGAAGCGGGGCGGGGTGGTTCTGGCAGGGGATCGACCCGTTGTGCACGCAGAGCCGAGGCGCTGGCGAAGCGCTGGGCCTGCTCGGAGCTCACACGCAACTTCTCGGCGTCCTTCACCGCCGCCGGGTTGGGCTGGGCGTTGGCAATGTCTTCGGCACCCAGACCGCGGATACCTACGGTGGAGGTGGCCGTGGTGGTGCTGCCGCTACCGCCAAACAGCCCGCCCAGGCTGCGCAGGCCGCTGGTGGCACTGCCGCTGGCCGGTGCGCTGCCTGCCTGTGCGCCCAGGTCAAACATGTGTACCCAACCGGCTGCGCCCTGTGGGGTTTGCACTTTCACCCACGAGCCTTTGCGTTCGCCGGTGCGCGCAACGCTGCTGTCCGCCGCCAGGGAGCCCAGGCTGGCGGAGGTTTGCGCGGGGCCTTCGCGCAGATCCGTGGCGCGCTTGATGACAGCGGCATCCTGCTGGGCTTGTGCGGGGGCGGCCAGCAAGCTCAGAGCCAGAGCGGCAGCATGCAACCAGAAGGTCATGGGTTTCTCCATTTATTTATGATGGGATCGCGCTGACGTCGTGCTGCAGCGCGCAGAGAGGGATTGTTATGGATTTGGGCTTGGCGGGCAAATGGGCGCTGGTGTGTGGCGCCAGCAAGGGTTTGGGTCTGGGCTGTGCCCAGGCGCTGGTGGCCGAGGGTGTGCATGTGGTCATCAATGCACGCCAGCCCGAAGCGTTGCAATCATCTGCTATTGATTTAAGAGCTATTGGCGCACAGTGGGAGAGCGCTAGCGGCCAAAAAGGCATCAAACCCCAGGTGCTGACGGTGGCGGCAGACATCACCACCCCCGCAGGGCGGGACGCGGTGTTCAGCGTACCCGGCGGGCCGGGACGTGATTTCGACATCGTGGTCACCAATGCCGGCGGACCGCCGCCCGGCGATTTTCGGGATTGGGACCGCGAGGCCTGGATCAAGGCTGTGGATGCCAACATGCTGACGCCCATCGAACTGATCCGCGCCACGGTCGATGGCATGGCCGAGCGCGGTTTTGGCCGCATCGTGAACATCACATCCAGCGCGGTAAAGGCACCTATCGATATTTTGGGCCTGTCCAATGGCGCGCGCAGCGGCCTCACGGGGTTTGTCGCAGGGGTGGCGCGCAGCAGCATCGCGGCCCGGGGAGTCACCATCAACAACCTGCTCCCCGGCAAGTTCGATACCGACCGCCTAGCCACCACCCTGGGCGGCGCGGCGGCGCGCAGCGGGCGTACGCTGGAAGAGGTGCGCCTAGCGCACCAGGCCAGCATTCCGGCGGGTCGCTTTGGCTCGGCGCAGGAATTTGGCGCGCTCTGTGCGTTTCTGTGCAGCGTGCAGGCCGGGTATGTCACGGGGCAGAATCTGCTGGCCGATGGCGGCGCCTATCCAGGGGCTTACTGATTTTCAAGGGTAAACCCGGAGTCAGGTTTTTTTATGGCGTGCCGCGACCCATCGGTCGTCGAACACAATGGTGTTTCTTTCGTTTCAAGGGCCTTTCTTCGTCGCCATGTTCCATTTGCCGCATTTCTTCCGAAACGGGATGCACGCGCATACCTGGGCGGCGGTATGCGCGTGCACGGCCCTGGCGCTGTGGTGTGCGCCGATACAGGCCCAAGATGGCGCCGCTGTGCGCCACCTGCGCATCGTGGGGGGGTTGGCCGGTATCAGCCAGTACACGAACTGGGAAGAGCCTTTCTGGACCCGCGAGCTGCCCAAACTCAGCCGGGGGCGCTTTAGCGCCGAGATCGTGCCGTTCGACCGCGCGGGGGTGCCGGGCGACGAAATGCTGTCTTTTTTGCAGCGGGGCGTGGTGCCTTTTGGCACCGTGCTGCTCAGTGCCCTGACGGCTACAGCTCCGGAATACACCGCACCTGATCTGGCGGGGCTCAACCCCGACATGGCCAGCCTCAAAATCAGCGTTGCAGCCTTTCGCCCTGCACTGGAAAAGAAATTGCGCGAGACCCATGGCGTGGAGCTGCTGGCGATGTATGTGTACCCGGCCCAGGTTGTTTTCTGCCGCAAGCCCCTGGCGTCGCTGTCCGACCTGTCGGGTCGGCGGGTACGTGTGTCCTCGGCCGGGCAAGCCGATTTTGTGGAAGCCCTGGACGCGGTGCCCGTGCACATCGCTTTTGCGCGCATCGTGCCGGGTATCGAGTCGGGTAGCGTCGATTGCGCCATCACGGGCACCATGTCCGGCAACACGCTGGGCCTGCATGCTGTCACCACCCATCTCTACGCCATGCCGCTGACCTGGGGTCTGGCTTTGTTTGGCGCCAACAAGGCCGCCTGGGATGCACTGCCTGCGGATTTGCGCTCCTTGCTGCGCCAGGAGCTGCCCCGGCTGGAATCCGCCATTTGGTCGGAGTCCGAGCGGGATACGGCCCAGGGACTCGCCTGTAACAGCGGCGCATCCACCTGCATCTTGGGCCGCAAGGGGCGGATGCAGGTGGTGCAGCCTTCGGTGCAGGACGGGTTGCGACGCCAGGAGATTTTCAAATCCACCGTGCTGCCGCGCTGGCTCCAGCGCTGTGGTCGGCATTGCGCTGATCTCTGGAACCAGACCATCGGCGCAGCGCGCGGCCTGACTTTGCCGAAAGCACCCTGATGGCGTGGACTTCCTCGCGCATCAAGATCACGGTCTGGGCACTGGCGGCGCTTTTTTTGGTGGTCTTCCTGGGGTCCGCCGGAACGCTGGCCTGGACCACCCGAAAGACAGCCCTGGAGAACCGCACGGAGCAGGTCCAACGCTTCGTGTCGGGGGCCGAAGCGGCCCTCAATAGCAGCTTTCTCACCGTCGATCTGCTGCTGTCGAGTACGGACGATCTGCTGGGGCTTTCGACCTCTATGGTGGACTGGGTCGATGCCGGTGTGTCCGGTAAGCTGCTCGATACCATCACGCGGGGCAATCTGCTGCTCAGCCGAACTGCGCTGCTGGACAGCGACGGCCAGATGCTGGCTTCCTCCGACGTCTCTGGCACACGCCATGCCGTGCAGTTGCCGCCGGACTTCTTGCAGGCAGCGCTGTCGCCTTCGGCCCCCAGTCTGCTGGTCAGTGCCCCCTCCGTGAGCTTCAACAGCACCCAGGTTGTGCTGTACTTCGCGCGCCCCCTGGCCCTGGCCAATGGCCACCGGCTGGTGGTGGTAGCGCAGGTGCCCGTGGCAAAAATGGCCTCGGTGTTGATGCAAGGGGCCGACAGTGCCGGGCTGGAGGTGGTGCTTGAGCGCAGCAATGGCAGCGTGCTGCTGTCCATCCCTGATCGGGGTGAGGCGCTGCTGCGGCCAACCCAACCCTTGGATACACCGGCGGAAAGCGCCGCCTGGGGCGCGGCGGCGCGTTTGAGTGGCGTGCCGGCCCTGGTGGTGTCGCGCCCGTTGCTGTACCAAAACCTGCGCATTTCTGCGAGCCTGCCGGAGGCCCTCGCCCTGGCCGACTGGCGCATGCAGCGCAATGTCATTGCGGCGGTGACGGCAGTTTTTTGCCTGATGATGCTGCTGGCTGCAGGCGCGGCGGTGGCTTTTTTTCACAACGTCACCATGGCCCGGCAGGCTATGGCCCATTCCAAGACCATGCTCGACCAGGCGCTGGAGTCGATGGTGAGCGGTTTTGTGCTGCTCGACCAGCGCAACCGGGTCGTGCACTGGAACCGGCGCTTCTCTGAGATTTTCCCATGGATGGCTGGCGTCATGATGCCCCAGCTGCCGTTTCGCACGGTGCTGGAAAAAACAGTCATACACCATCTTCCCCTGGCTAGTGAGGCGGCGCAGCAGCAGTGGGTGGAGCAGCGCCTGGCACACCAGCGCAGTGGTACCGGGGTTCATGAGCAGGCCACGCCCGACGGCCGCCATATTCAGATTCTCGAGCGGCCCACGCCGGAGGGTGGGCTAGTCATTACCTACCACGATGTGACCGATCTGCGCCGTGCCACGGCCGAAATCGAAAACCTGGC
>JAUYGP010000710.1 GCA_030690515.1 Giesbergeria sp. | reverse complement strand
ACCAGTACAGGCGCGAGAGCATCTCGCAGGCGCCCAGGCCATGGGCCTTGAGGCCGCCCTGTCCGTAGCGTTGCACGTAGTCGGCAAACACGGGGTTGAAGAGCAGCGGCACATGGCCAAACAGGTCGTGGAAGATGTCGGGCTCGACGATGTAGTCAAACTCCTCGGGCGTGCGAATCCAGTCGGTCACCGGGAACTTGCGGTTGGCGAGCAGGGTGAAGAAGGGCACTTCGGGAATCAGCCCGGGCACGGCCACGATTTCCCAGCCGGTGGCGCGGTGCAGGCGCTCGTTGATGTCTTCAAAACGCGGGATCTGTTCGCGTGCGCCCAGCGAGGGCAGGGCCGCGATAAAGGCCTCGCTGGCCAGGCCCGGCAGCAGCGCGCTCTGGCGCTCGTACAGGCGCCGGTAGGTGTCGTGGTCGGCGCGGGTGTAGCGGGCGTAGTCCTGGGCGCAGGTGTAGTCGGCATTCGCGCGGGCGTAGTCGCCGCGCGGCGGGCGTTCGCTGGCGCCATAGACGGCGGGTTCGACGGCCATGGTTGTCTCCTTTTCTGTTTTCATGGGGCATGCACCGACCACGGCGCATGAAACTGGCGCGGCCCAAGCCAGCGGCCGCCGCGCAAGGGCCGCCCCGCCGCGCTGGGAGCGTCCCCCTGCCCGCGTCGCGCAGCGATGCGAGAGCGGGGGGAAGGAGCGGGGCGACAAGGGGGGTGTCTCTATTCAGGCGGGTGCCTTGAGCACACCGCGGCGGATCTGGTCGAGCTCGATGGATTCGAACAACGCCTTGAAGTTGCCGTTGCCGAAACCGTCGTCGCCTTTCCTCTGGATAAACTCGAAGAAGATCGGTCCGAGCTGGTTCTCGCTGAAGATCTGCAGCAGCAGGGCGTCCTTCTTGCCGTCGATCAGGATCTTGCGTTTGTGCAGCTCTTCGAGCGGCTCGCCGTGGCCCGGAATGCGTTTGTCCACCAGCTCGTAGTAGGTGTCGATGGTGTCGAGCAGGCGCACGCCGCTGGCGCGCAGGCCGTCCACGGACTGGTAGAGATCGTCCGAGCCCATGGCGATGTGCTGGATGCCTTCGCCCTTGTACATGTCCAGGTATTCCTGGATCTGGCCGGGGTTCTCCTTGCCTTCCTCGTTGATCGGTATGCGGATCTTGCCGCAGGGGCTGGTCATGGCCTTGCTCTTGACGCCAGTGACCTGGCCTTCGATGTCGAAGTAGCGGACTTCGCGGAAGTTGAACAGGCGCTCATAGAAGTCAGCCCACTCGCCCATGCGGCCCCGGTGCACGTTGTGCGTGAGGTGGTCGATGTAGGTCAGCCCGTGGCCAAAGGGGTGCAGCGCTTCCTGGGCGCTCACGCCGGGCAGGGCCTCGAAGTCGACGTCGAAGAAGCCGATGTTGCCGATGTCGCCCGGCTGCGCGCCGCCCTTGCCGCGCCAGCGGTCCACAAAGTAGATCAGGCTGTCGCCAATGCCCTTGATGGCCGGAATGTTCAGCTCGCCCGGGCCCGCCTTGCCGGCATAGCCCCATGCGCCGAGCGACACGGCGCGCTCGTAGGCGGCCTTGGCGTCGTGCACCCGGAAGGCAATGGCGCACACGCTGGGGCCGTGTTGGCGTGCAAAGCGCTGGGCAAAGCTGTCGGGTTCGGCGTTGATGAGGAAATTGATGGTGCCCTGGCGGTACAGCAGTACGTTCTTGTGGCGGTGGCGTGCCACCGGCTTGAAACCCATGGCTTCGAAGGCGCGGCCCATGGCGACCGGGTCGGGTGCGGCGTATTCGATGAATTCGAAACCGTCGGTGCCCATGGGGTTGTCCCAGGCATCGGTGGGCGCCAGGGCTTGCCCCGAAAGTGCTGCGTTCATGCTGTCTCCGTTTGTGGATTGATTTGTGTCATGAACTGTAGGCAATGCAGCCCTCAGCATTCAGGCGTAGTTTGGCTTGTAAAAGTGGTTTTTTGCAGGAAATTTGCGCTGTATCAGGATGCGAGCGCCTGAAGTGCTGCACGCAGCGAAGGCTGGTAGCCGCTGCAAGCTTCCAGCGCTACTTTGGGGAGGGTGTCGCCCGTACGGCCAGGGCCGCTTCCACGCGCAACTGTTCTTCGGAAGAAAAAAGCTGGGATCGCAGGGAGGCGAGGCGTGTCGGGTCCTGCGTGCTGGCCACGGCCTGCTGATATTGGTCCAGGCGGGCGTTCCAGTCCCCTTGTTCGCGGTCGAGTTGGGCCAGGCGCTGGGCAGCCTCGGGGCCGTATTGGGCACTGCGTTGCGCATGGCGCGTGCGTTCGTCCACGCCCTGGGCATTGAAGGTGGCGGTCTGCTGCGCCACGCCCTCGTGGGCCACAGCTTCGGCGCGCTGCGCACGTACGGCAGGGTCCAGGCCCTGCTCTGCCTCTTGCAAGGCGCTGCGCTTTTGTTCCGGGGTCAGTGCGCTGTTGCGCTCGATTTCGAGCCGCGCCAGCATGTACTCATCCAGGGCCAGGTCCTGGGCAAACAGGGCGTCGAATTCGTCGCCGTCGAAATACTGCAATCGCACCCGCTGTCGCTCGGCCATCACGGTGCGCAGCGCCTGTGGGTCGGTCTGGTCGGCCGGGGGGCGCAACTGAGCGAGGGCGACGCGGTAATCCACATAGCGATGTGCCAGGGCCAGGGCACGGGTGGCAAGTTCTGGGGGGAAATGCTGGCCTACCAGGGCCTCAAGGCGTTGCTTGAGTTGCTGTGGGTCGGATGTTTCTCCGGCCGCCGCCAGCAGTGCCTCCAGCGAGTAGCGCAGGCCGGGTGTCAGCAAAGGATCGGCGGCCGTGGAGCCAGAGGCGCGGGCTTGCCCGGCGGCCGCATTCGAAGCGGAGGCGCCTTGCGCACCGGGAGCAGAGGGCGCACGGGCGCTTGAGATGCTGCCTGGTGCGTTGGTGGAGAGCGGGCCGCCCTTGGACAGCGCGAACCACCCGATGGCACCCGCGCCCAGAAGGGCGCAGACGGCCAGCGTTCGTGCGCCGATGCGTTTCACAGACCAGCGGTTTTCAGGCGGTTGGCCTGCTGGCGGTACAGGGTGACGGGGTCGGTGGAGAACCAGTCGCGCAGACCGAGCAGCTGGTTCACTTCGTCCAGGTGGTTCTGGCGGTAGTCACCCAGGTGCTTGCCCAGGCGCGAGGAGCAGGCCGAGACCAGACCGTCATTGGCTTCGCCGAACACCAGGCCGAGCACGCCCAGGGCGCCGTCACTCAGGTCAAACACATTGGTCAGTGTTTTGGTGCCGGTCCACGAGTAGTAGCGCACGCCGTTTACCAGTTCGGCGCCGTTGCCGCAGCCGCTGGTGGGTACCCCTGCGCTAAAGCGCTGGTTGAACTTGGCAGAGCCTGCCGTGGTGAGCGAGTCCAGTGCAGCCACTGGCATTTGTGGCAGGCCTGTGCCGCCCGAGGTGATGTTGATCAGGGCCACCAATGCCGATGCGGCGCTGTTGGTCAGGGCTTCGCTGACAGAACCGGCTGGTGCTACGCCGCGCAGGATGTCGGCGACGCGCGAGCCGCGGTTGACGCCGCCAATGGAGGTGACCGAGGCCACCAGTTGTGGTGCAACGCCCGCGACGTAGCGAGCGGTGGGGCCGCCATGCGAGTGGCCTATCAGGTTGACCTTGGAGGCCCCCGTGAGGGCCAGGATGTTTTTCACCTGGGCGAGCAGTTGTTCGCCGCGTACCTCGGTACTGTTGGCGGCCGATACCTGGGCCACATAGACCTTGGCACCGTCGCTGCGCAGGGCGCCGGGAATGCCATAGAAGTAGTCCACCCCCAACGCTGAGTCAAACCCGAACAGCCCGTGCACCAGCACGATGGGGTAGCGCGTTTGCGTGTAGCTGCCCGCCGCATGGGCGCTTTGCAAGGGGAGCAGGGCGAGTGCCGTCGCAGCAAAAGCCAGGCCGCGCAGCAGGCGGCGAAAGAAACCGGTCATGGATGTCTCCTGGATAGGATTGTTGTATGCGCAATAAACGAACGACCGTGCGTTTTTGCAAGTGAAATTCTTCCTTTTTGCGTTTGGTGTCGCCATCAGGACATACCCGAATGGGAGGCTTCGTGTGCGTAAAACCCAGGGCGTGCGTAAAATCATGCGCCATGGGAGTTAATGACGCATTGGATAAGCTGGATCGGGCCATATTGCGCTGTTTACAGCACAACGGGCGCGAAACCTACGACGTGATCGGGGAGCAGGTGGGCCTGTCGCCCAGTGCGGTGCTGCGCCGCGTTAAACGACTGGAAGACAGTGGCGTGATCGACCGCTATGTCGCCCTGGTCAAGCCCGAAGCCGTGTGGCTGGGCCTGACGGCCTACTTGAATGTGCGCCTCGAAAAGCACACCGAGACGCACAAGCGCAACCCCATGGATTTGTTCCGCGCGAGCGTGCAGACCTGGCCCGAGGTGGTGGAGTGCGCTTCGCTGACCGGTGAGATGGACTACCTGCTGCGCGTGGTGGTGGCCGACATGGGCCATTACAGCCGCTTCATCATGGACACCCTGCTCAAGCACCCCAGCGTGCAGGACTGCAAGACCAGCTTTGTGCTCGATCGCGTGAAGGCCACCACGGCCGTTCCGGTGTGATGCTCGCACGTGCCAGGTTGTAACAAATGCTTGATTTCATTGAGGAATTGGTTTTAGTGCTCTAATTTGTTGCAGTGCAGCAAAAAAGACTTGGAATCCCTGGGGAAACCCCCTATATTGGATCCATGACTGAAACCAAAGACTGGCTCAAGGCATCCTGGGATGCAGGTTCTAGCCTGCTGCGTCCGGTGAGCGAACGCATCACGGGCGACACCAAAGCCCCCTTGATGGTGCCCATTCGATCCCTGGGCCCGCGCTACCGCGAGCGCATTGCTGCGCACTTGCTGGCGCTGGAGCCAGCAGACCGCTATCTGCGCTTTGGCTATGCGGCCAGCGACGATCAGATCCGTCGCTATGCCGAACAGCTCAATTTCGAGCGCGACGACATTTTTGGCATTTACAACCGGCGCTTGGAGCTCATCGCCATGGCGCACCTGGCGTACACCACGCTGCCCGGCCACCAAAATTGCGCGGAATTCGGCGTGTCGGTGCTGAAGTCGGCGCGCGGGCGCGGTTACGGCGCACGCCTGTTCGAGCGGGCCGTGATGCATGCCCGCAATGAGGGTGTGAGCATGGTGTTTATCCATGCCCTGTCTGAAAACACCGCGATGCTCAAGATTGCACGCAATGCCGGTGCCGTGGTGCAACGCGATGGCACCGAGTCTGAAGCTTTCCTGCAGGTGCTCCCTGCCAACCTGGATACACGCATGACCGAAATGGTCGAGCAGCAATATGCCGAGGTGGACTACCAGCTCAAACGGCAGGCCAAGCAGTTTTGGGATTTTCTGGGGGGCATCCAACGGGTGCGTGAAAGCGACTGAGCAACCACCGGGGGGTGTGAGCGTACTGTCATGGCAATCCGTTATCCTAGGGGTCTGTTTCACTACCGCACGTCCTGCGCCCCAAGGCTGTGTCAGACCCCCACCCCGCGCGCGCACCTGAAAAGGAAGACAAGCGCACATTCCTGCAGAAGGTGGTTGAATTCATCCACCCCGGCCCCGATTCTCCCGAAGAGCTGATAGAGACCCTGGCCGAAGCCGAGAGCAACGATGTGATCGGCGCCGATTCGCGCGTGATGCTTGAGCGCGTGATTCGTATGGCTGATCGCACCGCTGGTGACGTGATGGTGGCCGCACCCCGCATGGATGTGGTGAACATTGACGCGCCCTACGACGCCCTGCTCAAAACCATCATCACCACCGCGCATTCGCGCTTTCCGGTGTACCAGGGCGAGCGAGAGAACATCATCGGCATCCTTATGGCCAAGGATCTGCTCAAGCTGCAGCGGTCGCCCGCACTGAGCATCCGCGCTTTGCTGCGCCCGGCAGTGTTCGTGCCCGAAACCAAGGGCCTGCACGATCTGCTCCGGGAATTCCGTGGCAACCGCAACCACCTGGCCGTCGTGATCGACGAGTTTGGCCGCGTGGCCGGCCTGGTCACCATCGAGGATGTGCTGGAAGAGATCGTGGGCGAGATCGAGGACGAATTCGACATTCCCGAGGACGAGGGCGACATCTTCGCCCTGGCCGACCACACCTACCGCGTGAGCGGCGACTCGCCGGTCGAGCGCGTGGCCGAGGCCTTTGGTACTGCAATCACCTGCAGCGACACGGACGAGAGCTTTGACACGATTGGAGGGCTCATTGCGCATGAAATGGGCCATGTGCCCAAACGCGGTGAGCAGATCGTGCTGTGGGGGTTGGTCTTTGTCGTACTGCACACCAAGGGCGGGGCTGTGCGCTGGTTCAAGGTTGCACCGGCAGATCAGGACACGGCGCACTCCTGATGGTCCTGGCCCCTGTGCAAGTGCCGCGCGCGGCACCGTGGCAATGGCCGCTGGCGCTGTGCGCGGGTCTGGCGCAGGCCGCATCGCTGGCCTTGCCGGGCAGTGGGCAGCCCGCCTGGTGGCTGCAGCTGGCCTCCATGGCGGTGCTGGCCTGGTTGTTGCAACGCCCCATGGGCTGGCGCCGCGCCGCTGGGCTTGGCTGGTTGTTTGCCACGGCATGGTTGGTAGGCACGTTCTGGTGGCTCTATATCTCCATGCATACCTACGGCGGCTTGGCTGCGCCCCTGGCGGCAGCCGCGGTGCTTTCGCTGGCCGCCTTTCTGGGCAGCTACTATGCAGTGGTTTCAGGTATTTATAAGGCTCTGGCGCCCAAGGGCCGTGCGTTAGGTGCTCTCTTTTTTGGAGTGGTTTGGCTGCTGGCCGAACTGGCGCGGGGCCAATGGTGGACAGGGTTTCCGTGGGGTGCCGGGGGCTATGCCCATGTGGATGGGCCCCTGGCCGCGCTGGCACGCACCGTGGGCGTGTACGGCATCGGGTGCGCTGCCGCCGTGCTGGCCATGCTGCTGGTGCAGGTGCGCCGCAGTGATCTGCGCAACCTGCGCGCCTGGGCGTTGGCGCTCGCCCTATTGGCTTTGGGTGTCGCTGCCGCCGTGCAGCGCCACTGTGCGGTGGACATATGCCATACGCCCGGGGCACCTGCAGCACCCGCACTGCCGCTGGTGCTGCTGCAGGGCAACATCCCGCAGGACGAGAAATTCCAGCCAGGCAGCGGCGTGCCGATGGCGCTGCAGTGGTACGGCGACCGCCTGACCAGCTTGGAGGGCGCACTCGTCGTAGCGCCCGAAACCGCACTTCCGCTACTGCCCCAGCAGCTCACCCCCGGCTACCTCGA